>NZ_JBFRVF010000051.1:40549-87074 GCF_041475025.1 Vibrio sp. 10N.222.49.C12
TCTACTTCTACTTCTACTTCCTCAGCTACACCTACTCAAAACTCTGTTCAACTTTGTTACTGCCTCAATTCCTATTTTTGTTTCTATATCTATATCTATATCTATATCTATATCTATATCTATTTGTAAATTCAAAGCCTTCTAGAACCAACTCACTCACTTTTCCTCGCAAGCTTAAACCAGTGCACTTAACTGATTGTTGGCGATGGCTTAACACCGCTCGTATATCGGGTCTGAAAAGAAAGTAAAAAAAACCCACACAGCTGGTGACTGTATGGGCATGTTCGGACGAGCCGTCTGGAAAAACAAATGATCAATAGAAAGTGAAAAAACGAATAACGAGATCCCCCGACAGTTTCTACGTTAAACGCGTTCAATGACCTTAAAGCGGCTGCTTCAATTATCACTTTGAACTGAACAAAAGCATCCAGAAAGAACTTAAGTTATGATTCAAATACATCATAACTTAAGGCTTATTGTATTACAAATAAATTTTAAGATTGAATGCCTTGAGTGAATGGTTGGTTAGTGAAAATGTGACCTAAGGCTCACTTTCCTAGTCAGGTGACCGAAAGTGATATGAATAATTTGAGTGGAGGCATTATCGGCGAAGTTATGAGGTAATCATCTGAAAGTTGATCATTTTTAATTGGTTAATTATTCCTTTCTAATCATGTTAAAAGTTCAAACTCATAAATGATACCTATGTCACAGGGTGATTTTAACCAGTTTTGATATGTCAAGATTGCTCACAGAAAGTGCAGTAAATTAAACATACAATATTAATTAAATTGATGGTTGTGACGATGGAACGGCATGAACAAGTTTTGCTTCCCGTATCTTCGAATATCTAAAAAATGACCATTTCATTCGGATAAAAATAATAGACATAGGTTGATATGGATTATGAGTTTTATGAATTCAAAATTGTCTCTAGGGTTTAAAGGAAAATTGATTTTAATGGTGGCGATCGTCAGTTCCAGTGCCTTGGCATTTACGAACTGGTTCACGCTTAACTTGGCGACTGATCAAGTAAACCAAACGATTTATAACGAGATTGATCACTCGTTAACGATAGAAATTAATCAAATAGAAAATACCGTTCAGCGCACCATCGATACCGTTAACTCTGTTGCACAAGAGTTCATGAAATCCCCATACCAAGTGCCGAATGAAGCACTCATGCATTATGCTGCAAAGCTGGGTGGCATTGACAAGATTGTGGTGGGTTTTGACGACGGCCGTTCTTATACCTCTCGCCCTTCAGAGTCTTTTCCTAACGGTGTAGGGATAAAAGAAAAATACAATCCAACCGTTCGACCTTGGTATCAACAAGCCAAATTGAAATCAGGCTTATCTTTTAGTGATCTGTTTTTCACTAAGAGTACTCAAGTGCCTATGATCGGTGTGACCTACTCATACCAAGATCGTGTCATCATGGCCGACATACGTTTTGACGATTTGGAAACTCAGCTTAAACAGCTGGACAGTATCTACGAAGCCAAAGGCATTATTATCGACGAGAAAGGGATGGTGGTCGCTTCAACAGTCGAAAACGTACTTCCGCAAAGCAATATATCTTCTGCAGATACTCAGATGAGACTCAATAGTGCCATTGAACAGCCTGACCAATTCATTGAGGGTGTGATTGATGGCAACCAGAGAATTTTGATGGCCAAGAAAGTGGATATTGGCAGCCAGAAAGAATGGTACATGATATCTAGTATCGATCCTGAACTCGCGCTCAATCAGTTGAATGGCGTGATGTCGAGTGCGCGTATCCTTATCGTGGCATGTGTGCTTGGCTCGGTGATATTGATGATTTTACTGCTGAATCGCTTCTACCGCCCAATCGTGTCACTGAGAAAAATCGTCCACGATCTATCTCAAGGTAACGGGGACCTGACTCAAAGGCTTGTTGAGAAGGGGAATGATGACTTAGGGCATATCGCCAAAGACATCAACTTGTTCATCATTGGTCTGCAAGAGATGGTTAAGGACGTCAAATTTAAGAACTCGGATCTCGATACTAAGGTACTGAGTATTCGTGAAGGTTGTAAAGAAACCAGCGATGTACTGAAAGTTCACACTGATGAAACGGTTCAAGTGGTCTCTGCAATTAACGGCTTATCTGAAGCATCAAACGAAGTCGAGAAGAGTTCTCAGTCGGCGGCAGAAGCAGCAAGAGAGGCCGCTGTGTTCAGTGATGAGACGAAACAAATTAACACCGTGACGGAAACCTATATCAGTGATCTTGAGAAGCAAGTCTGCACCACCTCTGATGATATTCGCTCAATGGCGAATGAAACGCAGAGTATCCAGTCTATCGTGTCTGTGATTGGAGGAATTGCAGAACAAACTAATTTGCTGGCATTGAATGCGTCAATTGAAGCGGCGAGAGCGGGTGAGCATGGCCGAGGTTTCGCGGTGGTTGCTGATGAAGTCCGTGCGTTAGCCAACCGAACTCAAATCAGTACTTCTGAAATTGATGAAGCGCTGTCTGGCTTGCAGTCTAAATCAGATGGTTTGGTTAAATCGATTGAGTTGACCAAAAGTAACTGTGAAATGACGCGTGCCCAAGTGGTTCAAGCGGTAAATATGTTGGCCAAGCTAACGGAACAGATGGAAACGGTAAGTCGTTTTAATAACGATATTTCGGGTTCGTCTGTTGAGCAGAACGCCCTTATTCAGAGCATTGCTAAGAACATGCATAAGATTGAAAGCTTTGTTGAGGAGCTTAATAAGCTAAGCCAAGATCAGTTGATTGAATCAGCAGAAATCAAAACACTTAACGGCAGCGTTAGTGACTTGATGAGCAGCTTTAAGGTTTAACTTTTCTAATATTTATATTTAAAAATCAAAATACTAAGTTTAGTTGTTGATCTGAGAGCCACTCAATAGCTTGCGAGTTTAGAGTGGCCTTTCTGCGTTTTTCTTGAGTCTAACTCTACGCAATACTCATTCATCCCACTTCATTTGCCGCATCTCACATTCTGATAAATATATAATTGACATAAAATAGTACAAATATACATTGTCACTCTATTCTTATGGATAAGTGAGATAAATGTGAATAAGCCAATCTTCGTCGTAGTACTCGCTTCGCTTACGTATGGCTGCGGTGGAAGCAGCTCCAGTGACAGCAGTGATCCTTCCGATACCAATAACCCAGGAATGCCCGCTGGTGTTGTTGCGCCTTATGATATTACCAAGTATCAAAACATCCTTTCCAGCTCAGATCTTCAGGTCTCTGATCCTAATGGAGAGGAGGGCAATAAAACCTCTGAAGTCAAAGATGGTAACTTCGATGGTTATGTCAGTGATTATTTTTATGCTGACGAAGAGACGGAAAATCTTATCTTCAAAATGACGAACTACAAGATGCGCTCTGAAGTTCGTGAGGGAGAAAACTTCGATATCAATGAAACGGGTGTAAGACGAAGCTTGTATGCGGAAATAAGCTTACCTGATATCGAGCATGCAATGGCGAGTTCACCTGCCGACCATGATGAAGTGACGTTGCTGCAGATACACAATAAGGGGACTGATGAGAGTGGTACGGGTTATATCCCTCATCCGCTATTGCGTGTGGTTTGGGAGCAAGAACGAGATGGCCTCACAGGTCACTACTGGGCAGTCATGAAAAACAATGCCATTGATTGTAGCAGCGCTGCTGACTCTTCGGATTGTTATGCTACGTCATACAATCGCTACGATTTAGGTGAGGCGGAATTGGACAGTTTTACCAAATTTGATCTTTCTGTTTATGAGAACACACTGTCGCTCAAAGTGAATGATGAAGTAAAAGTGAATCAAGACATCGCTTACTGGCAGCATTTATTGAGCTACTTCAAAGCGGGTATCTATAACCAATTTGAGAATGGTGAAGCGATTGCTTACTATCAGGCGTTGAGATACACCACGACTCAAATCGATGGATCAAACGATTGGGACATTAATGATTGGAAGCTGACTATTCCACCGAGTAAGAATGATTGGTATGGAAGCGGTGGTGACAGTGCTGCTGAGTTAGAACCAGAACGTTGTGAATCGAGTAAAGATCTTCTTTCAAATGACAGCGATGTGTACGACAGTGATATTGATCTTTCTTACTTCAATACTGATGAAGGAAGAATGCACTTTAGAGCGGATATGGGATACGGCACCTCTACCCAAAACTCTAGCTATATTCGCTCTGAGCTCAGGGAGTTGTATCAAAGCAGTGTTCAACCGGATTGTAGCACCAGCGATGAAGATACAAGTTGGTATTTGGACGACACTAGATCGAACGCTACCAGTCACGAGTTAACCGCAAGCTTGCGAATTGAAGATTACCCGAACATCAACAATCAAGATCCAAAAGTGGTACTTGGACAAATCCATGGTTGGAAGATCAATCAAGCATTGGTGAAACTATTATGGGAAGGCGAGAGTAAGCCAGTAAGAGTGATACTGAACTCTGATTTTGAGCGCAACAACCAAGACTGTAATCATTGTGACCCGTTCAGTGTCGAGTTAGGGACTTATTCGGCAAGTGAAGAGTGGCGATATACGATTCGTGCCAATCAAGACGGTATCTACTTGGCGACTCATGATTTAGATGGAACCAACACCGTTTCTCATTTAATCCCTTGGGGACAAGATTACACAGATAAAGATGGGGACACGGTTTCGTTAACATCAGATTGGACATCGACAGACATCGCTTTCTATTTCAAAGCGGGCATCTACCCACAATTTAAGCCTGATAGCGACTATGCGGGTGAAGTGTTTGATGTGAGCTTTAGCTCTCTTAGAGCTGAACATTATTGAATTAGCTAACGTTTGAGTAACAACAATGACTGCTTTAAAGACCATATTGATTCCTAACAATGTGGTCTTTTTTTAACTGCTGCGACACTGGTGAATGAGATGTTCTGAACGATAAATGCTCTGCTCGAGTGATGCACATTCTCACCATTACCGCTCGGATTTTTCGCCCTTGATAGCCCATTTCGCATTCTAAATTTTCATATGTTGTCTTTTATCAATAGGAAGTGTGATCCAGTTAAAGTATGGAAAAAGCGAAAAGTGTTCCCAGTCTCATTTATTCAACGAAGTGTTTTATTTGTATTATAAGATTACGTAATATTTTTGTGTTATCGCAAATACTGAGAGAGAAAACGCCTTATAGCTCGTGTTTGCCAATTTATCTTTCACTTACGAACGCTGTCTTTGTATTATAATAATGGATTAGATATGAAACAAATTACTCTAAAAACCTTACTCGCTTCTTCTATTTTACTTGCAGTTGGTTGTGCGAGCACGAGCACACCGACTGTTGATTTCCCAAATAACAAAGAAACTGGTGAAGCGCTTCTGACGCCAGTTGCTGTTGCCGCTAGTAGCCATGATGGTAACGGACCTGATCGTCTCATTGACCAAGACCTAACTACACGTTGGTCTTCAGCGGGTGACGGTGAGTGGGCAATGCTAGATTATGGTTCAGTTCAAGAATTTGATGCGGTTCAAGCATCTTTCAGCAAAGGTAACGAGCGCCAGTCTAAATTTGATATTCAAGTAAGTGTCGATGGTGAAACCTGGACAACCGTACTTGAAAACCAACTGAGCTCAGGTAAAGCGATCGGCCTAGAGCGTTTCCAATTCGAGCCAGCAGTGCAAGCGCGCTACGTAAGATACGTTGGTCACGGTAACACCAAAAATGGTTGGAACAGTGTGACAGGGTTAGCTGCGGTTAACTGTAACATTAACGCATGTCCTGCTAGCCATATCATCACTTCAGACGTGGTAGCAGCAGAAGCAGTTATTATCGCTGAAATGAAAGCAGTGGAAAAAGCACGTAAAGATGCGCGCAAAGATCTTCGTTCAGGTAACTTTGGTGTAGCAGCGGTTTACCCTTGTGAGACCTCAGTTGAATGTGACACACGCAGTGCACTGCCAGTTCCGACAGGCCTGCCAGCGACACCAGTTGCAGGTAACGCGCCAAGCGAAAACTTTGACATGACGCATTGGTACCTATCTCAACCATTCGACCATGACAAAAACGGTAAGCCTGATGATGTTTCTGAGTGGAACCTTGCAAACGGTTACCAACACCCAGAGATCTTCTACACAGCTGACGATGGTGGTCTAGTCTTCAAGTCTTACGTGAAAGGTGTTCGTACCTCTAAAAATACTAAGTATGCGCGTACAGAGCTTCGCGAAATGATGCGCCGTGGTGACCAGTCTATTAGCACTAAAGGTGTTAACAAGAACAACTGGGTATTCTCAAGCGCACCTGAGTCTGACTTAGAAGCTGCTGCTGGTATTGATGGCGTTTTAGAAGCAACGTTGAAAATCGATCACGCAACAACAACAGGTAATGCGAACGAAGTAGGCCGCTTTATCATTGGTCAGATTCACGATCAAAACGATGAACCAATTCGTTTGTACTACCGTAAACTGCCAAACCAAGCAACGGGTGCGGTTTACTTCGCACACGAAAGCCAAGACGCAACTAAAGAGGACTTCTACCCTCTAGTGGGCGACATGACGGCTGAAGTGGGTGACGATGGTATCGCACTTGGCGAAGTGTTCAGCTACCGTATTGACGTTAAAGGCAACACGATGACTGTAACGTTAATGCGTGAAGGCAAAGACGACGTTGTACAAGTGGTTGATATGAGCAACAGCGGCTACGACGTAGGCGGCAAGTACATGTACTTCAAAGCCGGTGTTTACAACCAAAACATCAGCGGCGACCTAGACGATTACTCACAAGCGACTTTCTACCAACTAGACGTATCGCACGATCAATACAAAAAGTAATCTAACCGAATAACACTTAATATTAAGCTATCGCAATAGCCTCCAGCCTCAGGGTTTGG
This sequence comes from Vibrio sp. 10N.222.49.C12, assembly GCF_041475025.1. Taxonomy (NCBI): domain Bacteria; kingdom Pseudomonadati; phylum Pseudomonadota; class Gammaproteobacteria; order Vibrionales; family Vibrionaceae; genus Vibrio; species Vibrio sp. 10N.222.49.C12. The sequence continues at coordinate 47,416 of NZ_JBFRVF010000051.1, forward strand.
AGGCTTTTTTGTGCCTGTCGTTTAAGTTGAAGTTATCAGTTACACATAGTTTAAGACAATATCATTAAGCTCATTCAGTATTAACTGTAGTCATTATCAGTTTCAGTCACTATCCTTTCCCCAATCGCCGATCACCATTAACCTCAGTCATGATTAATCTCAGCTGACAACAGGTGATATTGGCTCTCATTCAAAGCTAAACAATGCCAATATTATTTTGGAATCGCCAGAGCTAGAAAACTTCGACTTCGTTCTCAAGGTATGTACTAATGCGACGTCTACACATGAACGTATTGTTGTGCGTGGTCTACTAATAAGCATTAACTCGGCTGATTACTCCCGTACTGTTTTTGAAACCTCCACTTTTGGATTGTTTAGCAAGACTCCTAGCAACAGCCATAAATCGTGCTCTAACTCTTGCATAAATAGAAGGGCGGTTAGCCATCACTTTATTAGCGCCAATGCTTAATGAAATACTCAGGCGGGCTCAAGTCGATGATCAAACGCATCTAGTGCTCAAGGGGATACGCTTGAGGGTTAGTTGCTTGCAGGCCGTAAATACCTTGATTGTATGCTACGGTGATGCTGAATAATAATTTGTGGGTTGAGTGCTGAGCTGAGGGGTTTTGTTTATCTATGATAGATACAGGGCTTTTGAGAGGGTTAAATAAGTTAGAGAGGCAAGGGGGCATTCGTTACTAGCAGCATCGGTGCTTATTCAACGCTGAAGCAAAGTTCCGCTGAGTCAGAGAGCTTAACTGAATCGCCAGTCTGCTTTTTATTCTTGAGCTAACAATAAAAAATCCCTATCAAATTACGTTGATAGGGATTTGTTTTATCTAGCAATCAAGTCAAACAGACTTTCTAGTGAGAACTAGAATAGGTCTGAATCTAGGTTGTCGAAGTAGGTGTATGTCCCTTTTGAACCATTGTCACCATTGTATAGCGCAATAGCGGTCGGGGAACCACCTGCACTTTCAGCTTTTAACCCAGTGTAGTCTGTTCCATCAACATTGACGGTAATGTCTGTATCTACCCATGAAATGGTCACATCTACCCATGTGTCTTTTGAGTATGAAGCAAGGTCAACTTGGCTGCCTGATTCGTTGCGGAATTTAATCATACTAGATGTAAATACAACTTCAGTGAAGCGACCACTAGATGATGCATCGTTATTAGAACCTAAGAAAATGTATGATGCTTTTACATAGCCATCGCTAGGGATGTATACAGATGTAGAAACAGAGCCAGTTTCTGCTGCGCCATTAGCAAAGTCGCGGCCAACGATAGCTTTGTTATTATCAGTGGTTGAGTCCGCACCATCTTCAATTCGTAAAGAGTTAGAACCCGACTTGGCAAAGTCACTACTGATCACTGCTGTATTTAAAACCCCATCAACACCTTTTGTCTGGTACGCAGGGTTAGCCACATCGATCTGCGTACCTACAGTATAAGAATCGAAGTTGTCTGTTACTTCGCCGGGCTCTGGATCTGGATCTGGTTCAGGTTCTGGCTCAGGTTCTGGCTCAGTACTACCGCCATCCACAACAACAGTCGCTTCCGCAGTATTGTTGTTATACGGATTGCCTGACAAAAGTTGCCCATTCGGATAGTTATTAAAGTTATCTTCAAATACTAACTCGTCAGTAGTCGTGTCATTTGAATAAACTTTAAAGTTATCAGCGTTCAATTCGTAATGTGTTGTGTTGGAAGTATCACCAAGCTTCAATGACACGATTGTAACGGCAGCTTTGTCGAAAGCCTCAAAACCGTTGCCGCTATTGTCGTATACAGTGTCATTGACTTTGAATGTGTAGTAACCGCTCGCCCAACTGATTTCAACCGCGAGATCTTCACCTAAAGTGTAAGTGCCTACAGGCTCATCAGGAATTTGAGGTTTACCGCTACTATCGGTAACCGTGGAACGGTAGAAAATTTCTCCAGCATTAAAAATAACTTCGCCGTGTAAATTAGTGTTAGAAGTACCAGAAGCGTAGAGACTAATATAAGCGTTATTACCTGAACCATTCGCTTCTTGCTCGGTGTCTTCATCTACTTGGTAGATTAAGTCAACGGTTACCTTTCCTGATGCGATACTGTCTACTGTTGCCCCTGTGCTGCTGTCAGACAATTTCAAACGTAGTTCACCCACATCATTCTTTACACCACCATTGTTGGTGTCCAAGATTTGAACGTAGCCATTGATACCATTTGCTTCATTGGCTTTACTGATAGCTTCTTGTACGGCGTCAGTCGCAGTTTGGTCTGAACCAGAGTAGTCTATGCCAGTGGTGTTATCTGAAATATTCAGAGCACCAGCGTCATCGAAAGAAAAAACACCATCTAGAATTTCGATCGTTGATGTGCCTGTTTCATAATATGTGAAAGAGACCGTACCGGCTTCTTCATCATAATTATTAGTAGAAGCACTTGCATCTTTAATCGTGTAAGTACCTAAGTCATCATCGTCGTCATAGTATTTATGATTACCATCTTCTTGGAAAACATACACATTTGGAAGATCTGCATTTGATGACGCGGATATTGAAGCGGAGTTACCATCACTGATTTGCCAGTAACCCGTAGTTAATGCTGAAGGTTGGTTACCTGGATCAGTAGAACCATCGGTCGGGATAGGTAAACCATCACTGTTACAACCGAATAATAAACCTGTCGAAAGAGCGACAGCTGTAGCGACTTTAGAAATCTGCATAAAATATTCTCTTTATGATATTAAATCCATATGTAAATCACATAAGAAGTAGATAATGAATAGTCGTTAAATATTTATTAGGATGAAACTAACGTTAATTAGAACATCCTATTATTTAAATAAAGTGCTTAAAATATGCCCCAAAAATTTACAAGAGGAGAGGGGTATTTTATAAATTGACTATTTCTAATTAGAATGAGTAAGCAACACCAACACGGTATTTTGCTTCGCGATCTTTAGAAGATGAGCTGATATCAGAAGACCAAATCTCAGCAAAAGGTTTCCAAGAACCGAACTTGTAGTTTACTTTTAAGCCAGCATCCCATTCCCAGTCATCACTATTATAAAGAAGTACGTTATCCAAAGATTTTACATAGTTTGCTTCGTAAGAAAGACCAAGCTTCGGTAGAGACTCAATTTTATATGCACCTGTTAGCGTTATTTTGGATTTTTGAGCTGATTCTAAACGTTCGCCAGTTTCTGAATCCGTATCACCAAACTGTGTATGGTTGCGGAAATCAGCATACTCGTGACGGTAACGAATGGCAGTCGTTAATCCCATATCCGCATTATAACCAACACGGAATTGAGGTTTGTAAGTGACTTTTTTCATCTTCCAGTCACCGCCGTTGTAGTTCGGCTCATCCCAGTCCCAAGCGATCGGCATACCAACTTGTAGATACCAGTTGTTATCGACTTTGTAAGTTGCTGTATTTTCTACTTCCATACCGTAAATGTACCAATTGCCGTCATAGAAGCTTCTACTGTTTGCTGATTTAACTTCGCCAGAATCTGCGTCGTAGTAAGAATCGTCAGTATGGAATTTAACTTCAAGGCCCGTTGAGTGTTTCCACTTATCTGACAGTTTAAAGCTTTCACCTAGCTTCACTCGGTGTTGATGGCGAGCGTCTACGTGAGCCGTGTCGCCATTTGTTTTTGTATAATCCGTCGCAGCACGATACTCGTAACGATAATCAAGAGATGCACCAGTAGCTGTGCCCGCTAAAAGAGTACATGCAACAGCTGCAGCAATTTTTGTAACAGAATTCATACCTTTGTCTCACTATTATTTTTTAATTCTGGATACATCCAATGTACCCGTGGCTCACAAACCAATACCTTACATGGTATTAAATTAATGTATGACAAATATGGTATTTATTATTGAGTCAGATTTCTGTGAGATCTATCAAAAAGTTCTGACTAATGGCCCAAGTATATAGCTAAATGTTATGAATATCTCAATTTATGGCTTGTGTATTAAATCAATCATGACGTACTTCTCATATTCACAAACCTTAGAAAATCACTTTTTTGCATGTGTTAAAATAATACAAATATTAAGTGTTTCTATATGTTAATAATGATGATTTTAACCATCGTGGCTTAAACATAGGGAGCATGTTGAGAGGCATAAATATAAACCATAGCCAGATGTTTAATAAAAGTTACAAAATGGCTAAATGTAAATTCTATTTATCGGTTGGCTTATTTAAGTCGAAGAGAAAATATTTAGTACTAATTCGTGTTCAAAAGTGGTTTCTGTACTGAGTGTGTACTCGGTATCTGTTAACAATAAAGGATGAGTCATGTTTAAGAAAAACATATTAGCAGTGGCGCTATTAGCGACTGTACCAATGGTTACTTTCGCAAATAACGGTGTTTCTTACCCCGTACCTGCCGATAAATTCGATATGCATAATTGGAAAATAACCATACCTTCAGATATTAATGAAGATGGTCGTGTTGATGAAATAGAAGGGGTAGCCATGATGAGCTACTCACATAGTGATTTCTTCCATCTTGATAAAGACGGCAACCTTGTATTTGAAGTGCAGAACCAAGCGATTACGACGAAAAACTCGAAGAATGCGCGTTCTGAATTACGACAAATGCCAAGAGGCGCAGATTTCTCTATCGATACGGCTGATAAAGGAAACCAGTGGGCACTGTCGAGTCACCCAGCGGCTAGTGAATACAGTGCTGTTGGCGGAACATTAGAAGCGACATTAAAAGTTAATCACGTCTCAGTTAACGCTAAGTTCCCAGAAAAGTACCCAGCTCACTCGGTGGTTGTTGGTCAGATTCACGCTAAAAAACATAATGAGTTAATCAAAGCTGGAACTGGTTACGGGCATGGTAATGAACCACTAAAGATCTTCTATAAGAAGTTTCCTGGCCAAGAAATGGGTTCAGTATTTTGGAACTATGAGCGTAACCTAGAGAAAAAAGATCCTAACCGTGCCGATATAGCTTACCCTGTTTGGGGTAACACTTGGGAAAACCCAGCGGAACCGGGTGAAGCAGGCATTGCTCTTGGTGAAGAGTTTAGCTACAAAGTGGAAGTGAAAGGCACCATGATGTACCTAACGTTTGAAACAGAACGTCACGATACGGTTAAGTATGAAATCGATCTGAGCAAGGGTATTGATGAGCTTGATTCACCAACGGGTTATGCTGAAGATGATTTCTATTACAAAGCGGGCGCATACGGCCAATGTAGCGTGAGCGATTCTCACCCTGTATGGGGACCTGGTTGTGGCGGTACTGGCGATTTCGCTATCGATAAAAAGAATGGCGATTACAACAGTGTGACTTTCTCAGCGCTTAAGTTGAACGGTAAATAGCACATAGCATAACCAATAGGCTAGCTAGACGCAGTCCTTAAGGAATATTTTCGAAGACCACTTAACCGAATGTTGAGTGGTCTTTTTGTTTTATATGAGTTTTAAGATGACCTTGGTATTAATGTGACCTTGGTATCAATGAGGGTGTGCTGAAGCCTACCAATGAATGGTACAGCTAAAACAATACAACCTTGTCAAAAGACAAGGTTGTAATCAGAAAGCGTAGAAAGATTTTAGGACGGCGACTCGATACGGAGTTTAGTCATACATCAACTCTTTAGCTTTGTCGGCATCAAACTCTTTAAGAGACTTTCGAGCCAAATGACGGAATGGGAAAGCTTTAACGACTTCTTCGAATGGTTGGATAGCAAAGGCCCAAAAGATAGAGCCATCTAAACCAAAGATGATCAATGCACACAATGGAATTGAAATTACCCATTGACCAGTAAAGTTGATTTTGAAGACTGCGGTCGTTTTTCCTAGTGCTCTTAGTACATTCCCATGAACCGTGTTGTAGCCACGAACAATTGGCAAGAATATGTAGAGTGGGGCGATAACGGCCAATGCTTGATAGGTAGATTCATCCAAGTTCGGGTAAATGTCACCAATGACCAGACTTAATCCTGCGAATAAGAGTGCACAAACGAAAGAAATGACGACTGCAATATCGATACTGGTATCGACGTTTTTGACTAGGTCATCCATCTTTTTGGAGCCAATCGCTTGGCTGATAGTAATCGCGGAAGAGTGAGCCCAAGCGGTAATAAATTGAGAGACAGCCCTGATCCAAGGCATCACCAAAGTAATCGCTACGTAAGCGTTGATGTTAAGTTGCGAATACAACAATTGATATATCGTTGCGCCAATCAAAAGCATGGTCACGTTCGCTGCTACAGGGAATATTTCGATAAAGTGACGGCGAACGTTGGTAAAGAATTCAGAGCGCTGAGCGTCTAATTTGAGTGAAATCGCTGAGCTTAAATGCACGCACAAAACCAAATACAGCAAGCGGATCGTTATTGCAATAATGCTGCCTAATGCAGCGCCTTGTACTCCAATCCCTTCAAAATTAGAAAAACCATGAATCAGCACATATGAGAGTACAGCATTGATAGGCAGTTCAATTAAGTAACCTTTGAATGGGACTTTAGTTCTGCCTAGCGCATTAAATAAAGCAATGATCACCTGCGTTAACGCGGTAAAAATAACGATGTATTTCGAGATGTCTAGATAGCGGCTGATTTCTAAGTGAAGGGAAGCGTCATCTGTTAAAGCTTGAATCAAGGGGTGTTCGAAAAAAGTAAGTAGAAGCCAAAATAGTGTTGCTACGCCAAGGTTGATAAATAACCCTGCCCAAAATGCTTTAGATAATGATGCGGCGATGCCAGAGCCCACTGCGCGGCTTAATACTAACTGAGTACCGTTTGCCAGCGCCATTTGAATTCCCAGTACAAAGGCAACGATAGTCGTCGCAATCCCCATTGCAGCTAAAGGGATTTCACCAAGAGGAGAGACAAGCAGTGTGTCGATCATCAACATCGACTGCATCAAGATACCGTTTAAGGCGAGGGGCCAGGCGAGAGAGAAATTTTTCCTTACGTACGATTGTGAAGACACAAACAACACCTTATGTGTATAACCGTAAGCTTTCTCTGAGGTGGCGGAGTAGAGCGTTTAAAGAAGAAAACACTACGGTAGTTGATGGTTAAAAAATGGGTGCTAAAACAAGACTGACTTGTGTCTTTGAAAAACAAGTCAGTTTGGTTAATCTCGGTTATGCGATGGCTAATTCAACCCTAGAGAGCTTTTGGTTCTCATCGTCTAGCAGGACTTGAGAAGCAATTCGAGCTTGCTTGGCATCGCCAGACATTATTGCGTCGTAAATCGCTTTGTGTTCTTCTAAACAGAAGCGACCGCCTTCAGCGGAGTGGTCGATAAACTGCTTGAAGATAGTCGACAGAATGTTCGCGAATGGAATGTAAAATTGATTACCTGTCGATAAGAAAATCGTTTGGTGAAACAGGTGATCGTTGGTCGTCCACTCTTCATAATCGAAGCTATTTGCTGCGATGGTCATTTTCTGGAAAAGAATCGAAAGCTCTTTGCGTTGCTCTACAGTTGCATTGGTTGCAGCGAGCGCACACGCTTCCGGGTCAATCGCTTTTCTTAAGCCTAAAAATTGAGACAAGAAGGGTTTAGTATCTTCTAAATCTTGGATCCAGTACAGCAATTGCGGGTCCAAGAAGTGCCACTGTGTTCTCGGTTTGATACGAGTGCCCACTTTTGGCTTCGACTCGATTAAACCTTTTGCCGAAAGTAGCTTAGTTGATTCTCGAAGGGCAGTTCTGCTCACTCCAAAGATTTCGCACAGCTCCATTTCGCTGGGTAACTTTTGATTTTCTTCTAACTCGCCTGACAAGATCTTGCGAGCAATTTGTCTCGCCACTTGAACATGAATTCGGCGGCTTGAATCTTCCACCAATGTAAATATTGACATTTAAACCACCTGAAATTGAAACTTTGAAAACACTAAAAGCCAGACGAATCTGGTGTTTAGTGTCAGTGTATACGTCGAATTTAGTGTGAGGTTTTCCCTCATCTACTCGGGTCTGTTAACCTTATATAGTGTGGCGAACTTAAATCGCTGAGTGAGCTTATATAAACCAGCTAACTAGGGCGTTATTTGTCCGCCGTTAACATCTAGGATTTGACCTGTGATGTAACCGCTGCAAGCGTGCGATGCAAAGAAAGCGAATGAAGGGGCAACTTCATCAATATGGCCAAAGCGTCCCATTGGAATGTTGTTAGCAATGGTCGCTTTCAAATCGTCGCTCTTGCCATCGTGAAATGCGGTGTCGATAGTGCCCGGTGAAACAATGTTGAAACGGATATTGTCTTGCGCGAACTCTTTCACCCAATTGCGGTGAATGTCGTGTAACCAAGCCTTAGACGCGGCATAGATGCCTGCACCAACACCACCGCCTTCGCGAGCGGCGATAGATCCTGTGCTAATCACACAAGATGTTTGCCCGGACTCAGCAGCAGAGGCGCGTAAGTGCGGGATAGAGAACTTGGTTGTCATCAGCGCAGAGCGAACATTAAGGTTCATTACGCGCTCATAAAACTCATCATCGATATTTTCTAGATTGGCGCGACCACCAAGGCCACCGGCGTTGTTAATCAACACGTCCATGCCACCAAAATGATCAGTGAACTCTTTGACTAACCTTTCGCACTCTAATGTGTCCATTAGGTTTGCAGGAAAAAAGGCAACATCGCCACCCAGTGCGGTAAGTTCAGATAGAACGTCATCGACTTTTGAGCTGAAAGCACGACTATTGATGCCGATTTTTGCGCCGTATTTTGCAAAGACACGTGCGGTAGCTAAACCCATACCAGCAGTAGAGCCAGTAATTAGAATGCGTTTGCCTTTTAAATCGTTAAACATCAGAGCCGCCTATATTGTAGATTATTTACGTCAATAAATCATACAATAACACTTGCTATATTCAAGGGTGTTTATCTAAAAACGGGTTATTACCGACATAAATAGTGAGAGTAAGGGTGGTTTTGTGAGTTCACGCATACATTGAAATAGTAAATGAGAACTATTTGTATGAATTAATAGGTTGAATTGGTTTTATAAACCTAAAGATGAGCAGGTTTGTGAAATATTGCTCCAACCTTTACTGGTAGTGACCTCACGTTATTCTGATGCTGTGTTGGTGAAGATATAAATCAGTGCTATAGTCCGAGTTAAATAATACATATCTAATCGGTAAGTAGACACATGGCTGGCTCTTTCAATTCTATTTCAGGCTCTAAGCGAAGCCTTCATGTGCAAGTTGCACGTGAAATCGCCCGTGGTATTTTGTCGGGCAATTTGCCTCAAGGTTCTATTATCCCTGGTGAGATGGCTCTGTGTGAGCAATTTGGTATCAGTAGAACAGCATTAAGAGAAGCGGTTAAGCTTCTGACTTCAAAAGGCCTATTAGAATCTCGTCCTAAGATCGGTACTCGCGTTGTTGACCGTGCATTCTGGAACTTCTTAGATCCACAATTGATCGAATGGATGGACGGTTTGGCCGATACAGACCAATTCTGTCATCAGTTTTTGGGTTTACGCCGCGCGATTGAACCAGAAGCGTGTGCTTTAGCTGCTCAGTTCGCGAGTGCAGAACAACGCATTGAGCTGTCTGGTATTTTCCAACAAATGGTAGAAATCTCTAGCGAAGAAACGCTTGATCAAGAGCGTTGGCTAGATATCGATATGAAGTTCCATAGCCTGATCTTCAATGCAACAGGTAACGACTTCTATCTTCCATTTGGTAACATCTTAACGACCATGTTTGTTAACTTTATTTCTCACTCTTCTGAAGAGGGAAGTACTTGTATTAACGAACACCGCCAGATTTATGAAGCAATCATGGCAGGTAATAGTGACAAAGCACGCCACGCGTCAGCAAGTCACCTGTTAGAAACAAACCACAGATTACCAGCCGCTAGTTAATTGTTTTCACTGTTATTTTAGCTTTGATCGTTTTGCATTATCGACGAGAGGTCATTCTCGTAAAACTAGGGTAGTCAAAGTTAAAATTACGGTCGTACAAAAGCTAACTTCAGTAGTGACCTCTAAAAAGCACGTTTCATACGTGCTTTTTTTGCATCCAAATTTGATGAAAACCTGACTGGTGTCCAATATTTAATCTATTATTTGCTGTTTCGTTAAAAGCACTAGTAACCAGTATTTTAAGTTATATAATAATACTAATTAAATTATTGTGAGTGTGATTATGCCCCAGTCTCTACTGCCAAATATTCTTCAATTCATAGGTCAAATCGACCCATTCGATAAGATCCCTAAAGAAGCACTTCGCGAACTTGCCTCTAACGTGCAAATTACTTATCTCGGTAAGGGAGATGTGGTTGATTTGTGTGAGTCGGGGAAGGAAAAATCACTCTATATCATTCGAACGGGCTCTATGGAGCAACGAAAATCGGATGGTGTGCTTCGTGCCCGTCTAGGCAGCGAAGATTTGTTCGGCTTTACGTTCTTAGATTCTGAAGTCAACGACGAAAAAGGCTATAGAGCTGTCGCAATCGAGAACACTTTGCTTTATGTGATTCCACACTCGGCACTTCAAACGCTTTTCAAAGCCTTTCCAAGTTGCGCAGAACACTTTGCTTCACAGGCGCAGGTTCGCTTGAAGTCGGCACTGGATGTGGTTTGGTCAAATAAAGAGAAAGGCCTATTCATTCGTAAAGTCGAAGAAGTGGCAAGCGGGCAGGTGGCGATTGTTAAGTCTGAGCAAACCATCCAGTCGGTTGCGGTTGAAATGCTTCATCAACGCTCACCATGTGCCGTGATCTATGAAGGTGAAACCATTGTTGGTCTGATCACCGACCGAGATATGACTAAGCGAGTGATTGCCCACGGCGTGAGTACTGATAGCCTGATCTCAGAGGTAATGACGCACTCTCCACTTACTGTAAAACCGGATGATCTGGTGCTGCATGCGGCCTCTATCATGATGCAATTTAATATCCGTAACTTGCCCGTTGTGAAAGAGAATAAGGTCGTTGGTCTTCTTACTACGTCTCATTTGGTTCAAAACCACCGTGTTCAAGCGATATTCTTGATCGAGAAAATCAAATACGCGGGCAGCGTGAAAACCATGTCTTCGTTCACCTCAGAGCGACAAGCTATTTTTGAAGCGCTGGTGGAAGGTAAAGTGGCGCCTGAAACCGTCGGCAAGGTAATGACCATGATTATGGACGCCTACACCCGTCGATTGATTCAAATAGCGATTGATAAGTTAGGCCCACCACCGTGTGATTTCTCTTGGATCGTAGCCGGATCGCACGCACGTAATGAAGTGCACATGTTGTCGGACCAAGACAGCGCGATTGTTCTTGCTGACGATGCAACCGACAGTGACCGTATTTACTTCAAACACTTAGCGATGATGGTGACCAACGGCTTAGCAAGCTGTCACTACCCATTATGTCCAGGTAAATTCATGGCTGCGACGCCAAAATGGTGTCAGCCACTCAGTGTATGGAAGCACTACTACAAGAAGTGGGTGGCTAACCCAGAGTACGAACGCTTGCTTAATATCAGTGTGTTCCTAGAAATTCGTACTATCTACGGCAACAGTGAGTTCGAAGGTATTCTGCGCGATGAGCTGCATAGCAATATTCGCGGTAACCGTGAGTTTTTAAGCACGCTAGTGAAAGACGCGGTCAATACCAACCCGCCACTTGGCATCTTCAATAGCTTAGTGCTAGAGAAGTCAGGTGAGAATAAGAAAACGTTGAACGTGAAGAAGTACGCGATCAACTTGATTATCGACTTAGCGCGTATTTATGGCCTTGCTGTGGAGTGCGATTTGTCGGCGACTGACGAACGTTTCGCTGCTGCCAATGAAAAAGGCATGCTGAGCGACGATGCATTCAAGAACATTCTGGGTGCTTACCAGTTCATTCTCTCTTTCCGTTTTGGCCATCAACTTGAAGCGCTGAAGAACGGGGATGTGCCTGACAACAACATCAACCCAGATAGCTTTGGTAGCTTTGAGCGTAAACACTTGAAAGATGCCTTTAGGATCATTGCTGACCTTCAAGAAGCGGCGAAAATTCGTTTCGGAGCACGTTAATGAAGCTATGTTCAACTAATAAATGTTTAAAACGAATGCTAAACTATTTTCACCCGCTTGAGCGAATTAAACGTAAACGTAAGCAATATTTGGGAACGGTTAAGTTGCCAGAGGCGTTACATGATCTCGTAGAGCAGCCTTGTCCTGAAATGACGGACTTGGCCAAAGACAGCGAATACATCATTTTAGATCTCGAAACCACGGGCTTAGACAGCGAGCAAGACCTTATCTTATCTATGGGGTGGGTCGATGTGGTTAAAGGGAGAATCGATTTAGCGTCAGCCAAGCATATTTATCTGAATAACGATTCGCAGATCAACGCTGAAACCGCTGTTATCAACCATATTACGCCGCAAATGTTAGAAGAGGGCGCCTCTATTCATGATGCGATGCTGACGTTTTTCGAAGCAGCAAAAGGCAAGATCATTGTCGCACACGCTTGTGTGGTCGAAGAGAAGTTCATTAGCCAATACCTTCTTCGCTGCTACGGTTTAAGAGCGATTCCTCTGCTTTGGCTTGATACCTTGTGTATTGAGAAAAGCATGGAGAAAGCGATCAGCAATCATGAAGAAGTCGATTTAACCTTGGCAGGGACTCGCGAAAGGTACGGGCTTCCTGAGTACAACAGCCACAATGCATTAGCCGATGCCGTTTCGACAGCGGAATTGTTTTTGGCTCAGCAGAAGCGAGTTGTGCCTAACGATAATGTGACCGTTGCCTTTCTCTATCGGATTAGTCACTAGGAAAAAGAGCTGCAAGTGCGCGGCTCTTATTTTACTGATTTTAAAGGAAAAAAAGCCAGCGATTAAGCTGGCTTTTGTTTAGGTCTTAGAAAATTAGGACAGTAATTATCTTAGATTATTCATGTAGCTATCGATTAGAAGCTGTAAGTTAGACCAACACGGCTACGCAGTTCACGAGTCGCTTTAGTTGATGAAGTGCTCACATCACCAAACTCTACATATGGTGCCCATTGACCCATAATATGGCGAATGCTTGCGTTCAACTCGTAGTTGGTATCGTCGTTGTCGTAGATGTCATAGCCATCCGCTTTGTAGTAGTTACCTTCTAGACCAAAGCGCCAGTTTTCCATTGAGTAGTTAACGTTTGCCGTTAGACGGTGACGACGTTGATTAGAAACGTTTTTATCAACCGTGATTGGAACACCGTCACTATCAACAATAACATCACCATTGTCATCGAATTGATACTCTGAGCTGCTAGTGTTCTGTCTCATATCGTAACGGTAACGAGCACTTAGGCTTAGGCCATCAACGCTATCCACTTTGTATGTTGCACGAACTTGAGGCTTGTATGTAACGCCAGATTCACGAGCTTCAATTGGCATACCGTAAGTCATTGTCCAGTTATCGTTTAGTACATGACGGTAGTTTAGACCAAGCTCCCAACCATTGTTCTTCAAATCTTCCATGAATTTACCGTCTTCTCCCTTGAATTTCGCTTCGATATCTACAAGGAAGTTGCCAATGCTATCGCCAAGTTTTACACGAGTAGCGTGTTGATCTGTATGACTCTTGTATTCGTGTCTCATATCGAAAGACGCAGCAGATACAGAGCCAGCAGCGAGTACAGATGCCACAGCAATCACGATTTTAGTTTTATTCATGGTATTAATTCCATATTTATATGGTTGAGTATTGGCCATAATTACAAGCCAAATAGAGTAGTTCTTGTCTTAAATGCATTTTGTTTTTGAAATTATTTCTTGGTTATTTCAAATTTATTTTGCATTTAAATAATACAAATATAGTAGCGATCCGAGGCGTGATGATCTGTGAACTTGATCGTGTTGTTAGGACAAAACCACTATTTACAAAGGGTTACAAAATCGAGTTGTTTCGTTAAGTTGATGTTTTTTAGTGATTTGTTTGGCTGTTGATAATGGTTTTGAAGAGTTTTGTTCATCAATAAATGTGCGCTACAGCAAAAAATTGAACCTTTAGATATCATTTTTATTTGTAATACATTATTATTTACTAACTTTCTGTAGCAACACATAACTTTGCTGTGTTGATTGCATGAACAGACGGTGTGAAGCCGAATAAGTAAGAGTGGTCTTGAAGCTAAATGGATTAAATCCACCGCTTTAAGAACATGAGACATTTACTTGAGGTGATTTAAAGCTCATCAGAGAAGGTTTGAAATGTAGTAGGCAAGGTAGTGACATAGCCTGCTATATAAGTATGAACTTGATAGGAATGAACTGGGTTCGAATCGTTACCCGTTGTTCTCATCAGCGACAAAGAAGAAATCGTTGAAGTGCTTGCGAAAGCATTTTGATTATTGCTCCCAACTATTCTAATTATAACTTCTGCTTTCATCTAGAAAGGTAGGAGATGGTAGTCGAAGATCTACCCTTGCGCTCATGTTGATACAGGCAACATGAGCGTTTTTTTATTTGAAATTTGAGTAGAGAGTCGTGTGCGGCTCAATAAGCGTGTAAACCGCGGCTTAAGAATAGGCTTTTAGGTTGATGACAACACGCTCAAGTGAGTCTGTTACAGCATCAAAGCCACGAACATTCACGCTTAATCACATGAATGTTCGTTTCTCTTCTCTTGTCTCTTAGTTGCAGACGTGTAGCTGCAAACTTTAACAGCAGGCGTTTAGTTATATCAAAGAGCTCCGTGAGAGCTGTTCTTGAGGCTTAGCTTTCTGTAGGCATCCACACCTGTTTAGAGGTGACTTTGTGATCTTTAAAGGTCAGTTCTTCAACTTTGTCACCGTTAGTATTCCAGCGAGTAAGTTTTCCGTTCGCGACTTCACCTTCATCAAACTTCGCTTGGCTGGCCTTATTACCGTTCGGGTAGTAGTCCGTTACCAATCCATCTTTTTGTCCGTCGCTGTATTCAGCTGTCAGGCTTTGTTCCCCATTGGGATACCAGCGAGAGGCGGTGCCTGATAGTTCATTGTCTTTATAATTGAGTTCTGCTTTTTTCTGTCCGTTTGGATACCAGGTTTCAGCTTTGCCTTGCAGTTCACCTTTTACGTAATTCACTTTAGAAGCGACTTGGCCATTCGGATACCAGTTAGTTTCTAGCCCAAGTTCTAAGCCATCGGCAAACTGAGCTTGGGTCGCGACTTGGCCGTTATCGAACTTCTGTTCAAATTGACCAGTGAAAGGTTTTGAATGGTTTACTTGGTAAGCCACGCCTTTACGCATCTGTAAGTAGTCAACAGCATCTTCACGCGGTGTTGCTGCATAGCTCATAGAAGATACCGTACTAAGAGCAATTAAGATTGGAACGTATTTCTTCATAATGACACCTTTTTATTGGACGGGGAAAGTGTAACGGGTGTGTTAAAAGCATTTCACTTCCGTGTATCCCTGTCAGTATCTAATAGTGGTTTTCAAGTTTTCATTATTGGCTGCCTAATATAGGGAACTTTTAAAAGCAAATTATCGATCTTATTTGTACTACAAATATGTTGGTTTAATTCATTTTTATAAATTATATCTAACGATATTTTTGCTGCTCTTCTTTAAGCTTTGATCGTCAAGAATAATAGTTTTTAACGATGAATCTTCGATTTTTAGAGACTTTGTTCATGTTTTTCGGGGTTTTGGTCGAAATTTAGTGCGGATAACTGCACTGACTTGAGGAATTGCGCTCCTAGGTGGTGCAACTTTGAACTCGATCACTTGTATGATTAATTGAGTGTCAGACTGTAAGATCATTGTCACGCATTTGGATTATTGTAGTACAAATATACTTGCCATTTATTTATAGTGACCTCAACAAAAAACATAAATAAAAGGTCTAACGATGGAACTCAATACCCTGATAGTTGGCATCTACTTCCTATTCTTAATTGCGATAGGGTGGATGTTTCGAACGTTTACAAGTACGACAAGTGATTACTTCCGTGGGGGAGGTAATATGCTGTGGTGGATGGTAGGTGCAACCGCATTTATGACCCAGTTCAGTGCTTGGACATTTACTGGTGCAGCAGGTAAAGCCTTTACCGATGGCTTTGCCGTAGCGATTATCTTCATCGCGAACGCATTCGGTTACCTAATGAACTACCTTTACTTCGCTCCGAAGTTCCGTCAACTGCGTGTTGTGACGGTAATTGAAGCGATTCGTATGCGTTTTGGTAAGGTGAATGAGCAAGTATTTACTTGGTCTGGTATGCCAAACAGCGTTATCTCTGCAGGTATTTGGTTGAATGGTCTAGCAATCATCGCATCGGGTATCTTCGGCTTTGATATGACAACAACGATTATCCTAACGGGTCTGGTTGTACTGATTATGTCAGTGACGGGCGGCTCTTGGGCGGTAATCGCATCTGACTTTATGCAGATGGTTATCATCATGGCAGTAACGGTGACATGTGCAGTCGTTGCTATTTACCACGGTGGCGGTGTTACGCAGATCATTAGCGACTTCCCAACGGATTCGTTCATCACGGGTGACAACCTTAACTACATGAGCATCTTCAGCATCTGGGCTGTGTTCATCTTCTTAAAGCAGTTCAGCATTACCAACAACATGCTTAACTCTTACCGTTACCTTGCTGCAAAAGATTCAAACAACGCACGTAAAGCAGCACTGCTTGCTTGTGTACTAATGACGCTTGGTCCAATCATCTGGTTCATGCCTTCTTGGTTCATGGCTGGTCAAGGTGTTGATTTAGCAGCTGCTTACCCAGAAGCTGGCAGCAAAGCCGCTGACTTCGCTTACCTTTACTTCGTTCAAGAATACATGCCTGCAGGTATGGTTGGCCTTCTGATTGCCGCTATGTTCGCAGCAACAATGTCTTCAATGGACTCAGGTCTAAACCGTAACTCAGGTATCTTCGTTAAGAACTTCTACGAGCCGATTCTTCGTCCTAAAGCGACAGAGAAAGAGCTAATGGTTGTTTCTAAACTAACGTCTACCTTCTTCGGTATCGCGATCATCTTGGTTGCTCTGTTCATCAACTCTCTTAAAGGTCTGAGCCTTTTCGACACCATGATGTACGTGGGCGCATTGATCGGCTTCCCAATGACAATTCCAGCATTCTGTGGCTTCTTCATCCGTAAAACACCGGATTGGGCAGGTTGGGGCACGCTAGTTGTAGGTGGTGTGGTTTCTTACTTCGTTGGTTTCGTTATCACTGCGGACATGATTCAAAACTGGTTCGGTCTAAATGAACTAACTGGCCGTGAGTGGGCTGACCTGAAAGTGGCTATCGGCCTTATCGGTCACATCATATTTACTGCTGGCTTCTTTGTTCTTTCAACACTGTTCTACAAGCCTCTTGCTGAGCACCGTGAGAAAGACGTAGACAAGTTCTTCAACAACCTAGCGACGCCACTAGTTGCTGAAAGTAATGAACAGAAGAAACTGGATAACAAGCAACGTCGTATGTTGGGTTCACTTATCGCGGTAGCGGGTGTGGGCGTAATGACTATGTTCGTACTGCCAAACCCAATGTGGGGACGCATGGTATTCGTTCTGTGTGGCTTGATTGTGTTCTCTGTTGGTCTGTTACTTGTTAAAGCAGTCGATGACAAAGTCGAGCAACAAGACGAAGTGACTCCAGCCGAAGGCTAATTTAATACGCATCCTAAATAACATCACGGCCACCTGAACGGGTGGTCGTCATTTTTATAATCCAAACTTTAATGTGAGATGTACGATGAACAGAAAACTATTATCGGTAAGCATTATTAGCGCGTTCACACTCGCTTTTGCAACAGGCTGTACAACACAAGAAAAAACAGCACCCGTAGTCAGTGTCGCTGAACAAGCTACGCCTGCTGTTAGCGAAATTGACCGTAGTTACCTATTGAGCAGTGACCGCTTAACAGAGGTAGATGGCGACACTTTAGCCGTTGCTTCGGAAGAGCAAGTGGCTGCGCTTAAAGCACAATTTGAAAACCTAAAAGATGGCGACGAAGTGGTTATCCCTGCCGGTAAATACGCGAACTTAGGTCAAGTGACGATCACGGCGAATGACATCACTATCAAGGCTGAGCAAGCAGGCTCTGCGTGGATCACTGGTTTGATTCAGTTTGAACTGAAAGGCGATGACATCACGCTTGATGGCTTGGTATTTACTGAGGGCGGTCCTAACGAACGCTTTGGTGCAGTACGTATGATGGGTAATGGCAACACGCTGCAAAACTCAACATTCTACTACTTCAACCATGATTACACGTACGAGCCAGACGAGCGTCGTTCTGAGTATCCAAAGTACCTATGGGTTTCTCTATGGGGTAAAGATGGCAAAGTCATCAACAACCGTTTCGAAGGTAAGCAAAAACGCGGCACTTTGATCGGTGTACAAAAAGATGACACAGCCGACAACCACCTGATCGCAAATAATATCTTCATGGATCAAAAGCCTAACCAATTCAATGAATTCGATATCAAAGAAGCGATTCGTTACAACGGCAACAGCTGGGAAGCGATCCGTATTGGTGATTCTAAAGCTTCACAGTGGGATTCAAGTTCTAAGTTCGTGAACAACCTGATGATCGATATGGATGGTGAGCGTGAGCTTATCTCGATTAAGTCGGGCGACAACACGATCTCAGGTAATACTATTTTCCAAAGCACCGCGCTTATTTCACTGCGTCACGGAAAAGGCAACACGGTTGAGAACAACATGATTCTTGGCAATGGAAAGCGCCTAACCGGCGGCGTCCGTATCTACGATGAAGATCATGTGATTCGCAATAACTACATTGCAAACACTCGAGGCCGCGATGGTTTGATCGAAGGCAACGCTGACCTACGTGGCGGCATTGTTATTAACACAGGTATTATCGACGTAGCGAATGGTGAGCAGCTAGATCAATCGGTGAAAGGCAAAGAGCTGAACAAGCAGTGGACACCGAAAAACATCACCATCGAGAATAACTCTCTAGTCGACACTGAGTGGGGCATTGTTTACGGCAACCAAAGCCACCGTGTAAGTTTGTTTGACAACGCAGAAGTGGAAGGCATTTATGCGGGCGTTGATGTGGCGTTCAAACACAACGTGGTTGATAACTCGCAATCTCCTGAGTTTGTAAGTGTGCGTGCAACGCAAGATTACCCATTAGTCGGCGCAACCTACACAGACGAAACTTACGTAGGTCAAGTAACGGATTCTGGGTTGATTGAAAGCTATTCGGTTGAACTGCCAAAAATGACGGTTGAGAACGGTATCAACGCTTATCAAGGCGAAGGTGCAGACGTGTCTAAACTTGCGGTCGTGACGGCTGAAACAGCGGGTCCGGACTACGTGCTTGAGAATACGACTAAGTAAGTTATTGGCTATGGGTCATTACTTAATGGCTAATGCTTAATGGTTTGAGCTATCAAATCAATTCACGATAGCTGTCTTGACCATTAACACTTAAAAAGCCTCAACAGATAATGTCTGTTGAGGCTTTATCGATCTTAGGTTGTGACTATCTCGATCTTACGTCGTGACTACTGTGATTTATACTTATGCAGCAGATCCCAAGGGATATGGCATAAGTGATGATCTTCAGGAAATAGGCTCAAATGATGCTGGTGGATGTCGTCGCTGGCAACATAATTGGTCAATGGCAATATCTCGAGTGCGATACGGTCGGCGTCGTCACGAGAGGCAACATAGTGCTTAGCTTCGGTTAAGTGTTCTGCATTAGTGCTGTATACACCTGTGCGGTATTTCTCTCCGACATCGACACCTTGTTTATTCAAGCTGTAAGGGTCGATAATCTCAAACAAGTGTTCCATCAAAATCGTGACTGACGTGATGTTTGGATCAAATTCAATTTGTACGCACTCCGCGTAGCCATTGTAATCGCTTTGTCTACCGTCGCTTTGTGTCGTTTTGTTCTCTGTTGGCTGGGCGCTTCCATTAGCACGGCCTGCTTCTGTGCTGATAACACCAGGAACGTACTTAATAAATTCTTGTACACCCCACAAGCAGCCGCCAGCTAAATAAATTTGTTCCATACTTCTCTTTGAGCTCTCTGTGTTTGTTGATGTTCGTTAGGTACCCGAATCAATACGATGATACCCGTACGTATAAAAAAGCGTCTATAAAAATGAGCGCGCAAATAAAAACAAGCGTTTAGGCATTGTAAACCTGTGCGACTGAACAAACATAAGTTTAATATGATTTGTGATTATATAAGTCAGTATTGCTTTGTCATCAACTCGAATCTCAACATCAAGTGAGCGTTACTCTAAACATGTTTGATCAAATAAAAGACTTCATTAATCCGAGCAAGAACCCAGACTTGACTCAGGCTCATGAATATCAGCGCAAGCATCTTCCTACATTGTGGCTGTTGGGCAAAACGGGGGTGGGCAAGTCATCGTTTATTCAAGCGGTCACGGGCGACTCTTCTGTAGAAGTGGGCAATGGTTTTGCGCCTTGTACCATGACGGCGATGTCGTATGAGTTTCCGCAAGACAAACCCGTGATGAGGTTTCTTGATACCAGAGGACTCAGCGAAGCGAATTACGATGCGAAAGAGGATTTGGAAGAGATTGGTCAGGCAGGTAATGCGTTAGTCGTTGTAATGAAAGCCGACGAACCTGAACAATCCGCTGTGCTTACGGCTCTAAAACAGATTAAGAAACAGAAGAAGATTAAACACTTGTTGCTGGTTCATACGGCGGTGTTGTCTTCCAGTGAACCAGATCGAGCAAGGCAAATTCAGTTCAACACCAACCAAGTAGAGAAGGCTTGGGGTAAAGAGTTTGAATCGGTAGCGGTCGATTTCGAAACGGATGACAACGCTATGTCTAACAGCGAAGCGGTTTACAACTATGACATCTTGTTAGAAAAGCTGAGCAGTATTCTTCCGGTGATAGGAATGATGGTGCAAGACAAAGAACATTCCACGCAAGAAGAAGCCAACTTTGATCAAGTAGAAAACGAAGTGCTTTGGTATGCAGGAAGTGCCGCAGCGAGTGACCTGATTCCGGGTGTTGGTTTGGTGTCGGTACCTACGATTCAAGCCAAAATGCTTCACAGCTTGGCCAATCAATATGGGGTCGAATGGAATAAGAGAGTCTTTAGTGAGTTGATAGGCACTCTGGGAAGCAGCTTTGCTTTGCAATACGGAATGAAGCTGGGCACTCGACAGTTGATAAAGCTGATTCCAGTTTATGGTCAAACGGTAGGTGCGGTGGCTGCAGCGGCAATGAGTTTCGGCACCTCTTATGGTTTAGGTCGCGCGGCTTGTTTTTACTTCTATCACAAGAACAAAGGTGAAGAAGTGTCTGAACAAGAGATGCAGAAGATCTACAAAGAATCTCTGAAAAAAGGAAAGGCGGCGTCGGGTTATGAAGAAAATTAGAAACCTATTTCGATTACTGGCGGTGCTATCGAGCGGACGCTGGGGCATTGCCCTGATTCCGGCGATCTTCCCAAGCATTATCATGATGGGTTTTGGTGTCTTCTTGGCGATCAAATACGGTTATCTACTCGAAATGTCGATTGCCATTGCCGTGAGTACCTTGGTGTTCACCATTCCTTTATTCATTTCTAGCCGTTCTTCAAGCCGCTCTTCAAATAAAGAGTCTTTCTCGAATAAAGAGAGTGGCGGCCTTGGCGAGGATACTGCTGAAGCTGAATCACAGCATAAAAAAGCTGATATCAACGATGCATTGGTTAAGGCTTCGGCTGATTGGTCTCAAAAAGAACTGTCGATCTGGAATGATTCAAAACACCATGTACGCCAACAATTAATGGTCGACATAGAGTGGGGTAACCTAGACCAAACCGGTTTAGAGGTACTTGAATTTGTTGCGAAAAAGTTTGATAAGAAATCACTCGATTTTTCGATTCCTGAAGGGCTAAAGCTGTTCGAAGAGGTCAGCCGACGCTACAAATTGGTAGTGCGAGAGCATATCCCCGGCATTGAGTATCTCAAGGTTTCTTACATCAAAGCGGGCTACGAAGCCTACGATAAATACGGTGAGCTAGGACAGAAGATCTTCAAAGCGGCTATTTGGGGTAACCACCTTAAAAACTTGTATTTGAATCCACTCAAGGTGATTTCTGATTTAGGACGAGAACAAGCGACAGCAACGATGACAAGGGGTGTGGTTGATGACATGCAATACGCCGCCAAACAAGCCTTGTTAGATGAAGTTGCGGCGGTGGCGATTGACCTCTACAGCGGACGTTTCAGCATTGAAGATGAGGCACTTAAAGTGTCTGATGTTTCTGAACTCGACGAACAACGCTTTGCTCCAGAGCTAGAGCCTGTGCGAATCGTGCTGGTGGGACAAACCAGTTCGGGTAAATCTTCACTTATCAATGCACTCAAGCAAGAGTTGGTTGCAGAAGTGGATGTGCTGCCATCAACCGACACTTCAACGGTGTATAACGCGTTTGTCGACGACAATGATGTTCGCGTTGTTGATCTTCAGGGGCTTGATGGCAATCCTAAAACCGAAGCCTTAATGCTGAAAGAGATGACCCAAGCGGATGTGGTGCTATGGGTGCTTAAAGCCAATCAGTCTGCACGTGATTTGGATAAGCAATTGAAAGATAGATTTGATGCTTTCTATGACGATCCTAAGAACATCTCACGCAAGAAACCGATTGTGGTGTCGGTTGTGAATCAGGTAGACAGATTAAAGCCTGTAGACGATTGGCAGCCACCGTATGACTTAGAGAATCCAACATCGACCAAAGCGAAGATCATTGCTCAAGCGCTCGAATACAATCATATATTGCTGCAAACCGATATCGTGTTACCGCTGGCGATTGCGCCAGAAAAGGTACAGTTTGGTTTAGATACTTTAAGGCAGACGTTGATAGAGCGTATCGCTGACGCAAATAACGTTCAGAGAAACCGCCAACGTTTAGAAGCCATGGAAAGAGGCTCGTCGGTTAAAGGCCAACTGAATAAAGCAGTCAAAGTGGGTAAGAAGGTGGCACCCAGCGTATTGAAAGCGGCGACACCAAAACTGGCTGAAATGGCCATCAAGCAAGCCGTGAAGAAGAAGTAAGCCATTCACTGCGAATACGGTTCTGGTGAGGTTTGAGCCTCATCAGAATTTATCTTTTCTAGATCGGCGAGTTTTGGATCTTGGCTTTATTAGATGATGGCTTTTTTAGAAAACAGCTATCTTCGCCCCTTATTAGAGAGGTGTTGATTTCAAAAGGGATTTGATATTATTAAGGTTCTCGCTGAACTAGTTTAATAGTATATAAACAGCTGTGATTCACATTTTATATAACACGCTATCGTATTTAATCATCATTCTAAATATTGATCACATTTATACTTTTTTAAGCTGTATTTATAAAACAATTGCACTATATTTAAACTTCGGATCATCTTGATTTCAACGTAGGGATATATTGTGAACATGTATCTGAAATGGCAATCAACTACTTGGCTAACCTTGTTAGCTTGGTATACCTTAGATCACCAACTCTCGTTCCACCTTTCTTCAGAGTAGTACCCTCTAGGCGTCACGCGCCAGCAAAGCAGCGAGCTTTGTTTACCTATCAGCAGCTTTGATAACCTTTGAACGTATGAATGTCGCACTTATTATTCCGTGTAGGGTATTCGTTTTTTGTCGTTCTCGCTAATTATCTTAGCCTCTGTTTAGGTTTGATTAATAAGTCATTATTTAATTTGTTTATTTTCACTGTTAATTTTCTGTGTATCTTTATACGGAACTATTAATTTAATAGTGAGGACTCGTGACATCTAAAGAAAATACATTTCGACCTGATCGGAATGTATTGAAAGGTATTATTATGGAAAACTTCAAACATCTACCAGAACCGTTTCGTATTCGTGTTGTAGAGCCAGTAAAAAGAACAACTCGCGCCTATCGTGAACAAGCCATTGTCGACGCGGGCATGAACCCATTTTTGCTCGACAGTGATGATGTGTTTATCGACTTACTGACAGACAGCGGAACAGGATCTATCACTCAGCGTATGCAAGCCGCGATGTTAATGGGTGATGAAGCTTATAGTGGTAGCCGCAGTTACTACGCACTGTCGAATGCGGTGAAAGATATCTTTGGTTATGAGCTGACTATTCCAACACACCAAGGACGCGGTGCAGAGCAGATCTACATTCCGGTTCTTATTAAGAAGCGTGAAATGGAGAAAGGGCTCGATCGCAGCAAAATGGTCGCCTTGTCGAACTACTTCTTCGATACAACACAAGGCCACACCCAAGTGAATTGCTGTGTGGCGAAGAACGTTTATACCAAAGAAGCGTTCGATACCTCAGTGAACGCGGATTTCAAAGGCAACTTCGATGTGGTGAAGCTGGAAGAAGCGATCTTAGAAGCGGGCGCAGCCAATGTTCCCTACATTGTGAGCACCATTACTTGTAACTCTGCTGGTGGACAGCCAGTGTCTATCGCCAATCTAAAAGCCGTGTATGAAATCGCTCAGAAGTACGATATTCCTGTGATCATGGACTCGGCACGCTACGCAGAAAATGCCTACTTCATTCAACAACGTGAAGCGGGTTATCAGGATTGGACAATCGAACAGATCACGCGTGAGTCTTACAAATACGCGGATGGTTTAGCTATGTCTGCCAAGAAAGATGCCATGGTGCAAATGGGCGGCTTGTTGTGCTTTAAAGACGACGCTTTCATGGATGTGTACACAGAGTGTCGAACCTTGTGTGTGGTGCAAGAGGGCTTCCCAACCTATGGTGGCTTAGAAGGTGGCGCGATGGAGCGTCTTGCGGTTGGCCTTTATGACGGCATGCGCCAAGATTGGTTAGAGTACCGTATTGGCCAGGTTCAATACCTTGTTGATGGCTTAGAAGCGATGGGCATCGTGTGCCAGCAAGCAGGCGGTCATGCTGCGTTTGTCGATGCGGGTAAATTGCTGCCTCATATCCCGGCTGGTCAGTTTCCCGCACATGCTTTGGCGTGCGAACTCTATAAAGTCGCGGGTATCAGAGCGGTTGAGATTGGGTCTTTGCTGCAAGGACGCGACCCAGCAACAGGTGAACAACACCCATGTCCTGCTGAGTTGTTGCGCCTTACCATTCCTCGCGCGACCTACACACAAACACACATGGACTTCATTATCGAAGCATTCGAAAAAGTGAAAGAGAATGCAGGACAAGTGAAAGGGCTCGATTTTACCTACGAGCCGCCGGTGTTAAGACACTTCACTGCGCGCTTGAAAGAGGTTGAAACCGTTGAAAAACAGACAGAAAAAAAGAATGAACAAACGCTCGAAGAAGCATTTTAAAATAAAAACATAAGCGAATAGTCACTAGAAACATAATCAAAGGCTCCCTCGGGAGCCTTTTCTTTTTTTGGATGGTAGGGGAGTTAGGCAGTTAAGTCTTTAAGTAGTTAACCCGTTAAAAGCTGAACTACGCTTGTTTGTTTTTCAGGGTAGACTTCAACATTTGGAATAACCACTGATTCAAAGGTGCGTCTTTTTGCGAGCGGCGGCAGCTCATCACATAGCTCACATCTATGGTTCATGTTCGATTGTTAAAGTTACTCCAACAAAAACACAGATACCAAACGAACAAAGAATTAGAAATACAACGAGGTGATGTATGAACAAGTTAATCGCACTTGGATTGATGGCTTTATCTATGAACACGGCTTTCGCGGCTGACGGTACTTATGCGAGTACTCTCGATATGATGAGAAGCGAAGGCAATCAAGTAAAGGCTGAGCGTGTTGAATCTGATCCAGTGCTTGAAGGAAGAAATGACGCCGCTAATGGCGGAATAAAATTCCAAAAGAACGTTGATCAAGACCAAACGATCCAGCTTACAGGTCGTCGTGATTAACGTTAAAGATGTGCTTACCATTGTCATGAGAAATGCTGGGCCCTCGGGTGCAGCATTTTTCGTTATTGGGTTGTGGAGTATTTTATAAACTCTAGCGATCTAGCCTTGGCATGTTGTGTAACGTGTGGCATTTTGTTGTTCTCTAATTTAAGAACGCGACTCGGTGTTGGTTAAGCATTACAAACCAGTAAGCGAACGCTCGAAAGGACTAGGAATGACTCAAAAAGAAACGGGAATGATTCGTCATATTCTACTGATTAAGTTTAAACAAAACGCTGAGGCTTCAGAGGTTCAAAAACTAAAGATGTTGTTTGAAGCGATGCCAAACAAGGTTGAAGGGGTCACTTCAGTAGAATGGGGATTAAATGACAGCCCTGAAAACAAGAATCAAGGTTATACCCACTCGGTGTTAATGACGTTCGCCGATGAAGAAGGCCGTCAGAATTACCTTCCGCACCCTGAGCATGATGCGCTGAAAGATGTGTTTCGTCCGTTGCTAGACGACATTATCGTGTTTGATTACTCCCTGTAATTAGGTTCTGAGTAGGCCTCTTGTGTTTTACTTAGCTTCAATAATGAAGGGTTAGGGCCTAGCAATTAAGCCCTAACTCAATAAGAAACGACTTACTCTGTTGGCGAAATAGTGACTGGTGCAAACGATGCGACAGCATTCCCGCCTGCGCCCCAGCGGTAGCGAGGCCAGAAGATAACTGTCTGATTGGGGTAGTACGTCTGTTTGTCGTAGTCCAGATAAGGCATCTCAACGAGGTCTATCTGTGGTTCTAAACGACCTTTATGTCATCTACTGTTTACGCTCATTTTTATTCCGTTAACCTGCCAATAGGCAGTAAAGTTAACGCAAAGCGTGAATAAGAATGGCATTACTTTTAAATAATGCCGTTGTGCCACGGTTAAGCTCTAGTCAATTTGATAGCCACTTCTGATTCCAGTTCACTTAATGGTCGAGGTTTACTGAAGTAATAACCTTGCAGCAGATCTATCCCCAGTCCGTTTAGGCGTTGGTTATGATCAGCAGTTTCCACCCCTTCAGCTACAACACGATAGCCCAAGCTTTTACCCATCATGATCATAGTGTTGACGAAGTCTAAGTTGGTCTGCCCTTGAGTTATGTCAGAGATAAATGAACGGTCGATCTTTACTTCACTTAGTGGAAGTTGCTTTAGTAGAGATAGAGAAGAGAATCCCGTGCCAAAATCGTCAAGAGAGATAGAAATTCCTACATCGTGTAGTTCTTTAAGTGAGTTTATGCATAACTCGTAATCGACAATTGCTGCTGACTCGGTTATCTCAATACAGAATAACGTCAAAGGAAGCTGGTATTGGCGAATAGTTCGAATGATTTCTTGAGCGAAGTGAGGCTGTATCAGCTGTTTTGCACTGATATTAATGGAAATATGGCTCATGGTTTGTAGCCATTCAGATCCTTCAACATCCTTACAAACTCGATGAATGATACATTCACCAAGCTTGCTGATTAGGCCAGCTGATTCAGCAACCTCGATAAACTGGTCAGGAGGGACATCCCCCAATGTTGGAGATTCCCATCTTGCTAGTGCTTCAACAGCAGTAATCTTTTCATCTTGCCCACAATATTGAGGTTGGTAGTGCACCTTTATTTCTTGTTGAGCGATGGCACGACTGAGTTGGTGCTCTATTTCGATTATGTTTTCCGTCTCTTTTGCCATTGACCTTTGAAAGTTGAGATAGCTTTGTCCTCCCAGCTTTTTAGCTTGATACATGGCAATGTCGGCCTGCTTAATTAATTCTTCGGCACTTACGCCATCATAAGGATACATAGCGATGCCTAGGCTTCCTTGGCTGATAATCTCAATATCATCAACGATCAATGGATTTTGAACGGCATTTAAAATCTGCGTGGCGAGTGCGTTGATGTCTGCTTCGGAACTGACATTACACAAAAACAAGAATTCGTCACCTCCCAAACGTGCGACAAGGTGTTCACTTGATAGCACGTTCTGAATATGTTTGGTCACGTGGCAAAGAAGTGCATCACCGACGTGATGACCAAAAGAGTCGTTGATAATCTTAAAACGGTTAAGATCCATCAACATGACCGCGCGTTTTTGGTTAGGTCGATTCACAATGTGTTGCGCGATGCTTTCCATTATTTTCCGGCGATTAGCGATGCCAGTAAGCGCATCATAATACGCCATGTGTTGAATCTTTTCCGCATCTTCTCGCTCTTGAGTTACATCCGTCATTGAGCCAATGAAGCGCACAGCCTGCCCTTCTGCATTATGAACCGCTGAGCCATTGGCATGAACCCAGATATATCCGCGATGTTGCGTCTTCATCCTGAATTCACATTTGAACGGTACTTCTTCGTTTAAGTGGTTATGAATGGCGGACTCGAGAAGTTCTAAGTCTTCTGAGTGTATATATTGGAACAGATGGTCACATCCTAACTTACGATCAGAAAAGGTATCTTGACAGCCAATCATTTTGGTTAACCGACTGTTCCAGACAAGAGTATTGGTTAGTAAGTCCCAATCCCAGATACCATCGTTTGAGCTGTTAGATACTACTTTGAGCTGTTGCAACAACTGTTGGGAGTTCTTCTGACGATTGTTACTTGTATTGATAAGCTCGTCGCGCTCGATGAACAGTGCGAGCATATCTAAATAATTGTTGAATACCGATTGTGTACCGATATCTTGGTGATCTTGCAATGAATCAACAACAGCGACGAGCTTCCAGTGATCTTCTTGCCCTGAGTTGATAGGAAGAATGGAAGCAACGAAATGATCATAGCGTTCGAAAAATGGGAAATTGCGAATATCGTCTTGAATATCTGTTTGTTGCGGTAGGGTAGTTGGCTGAGTCATGCCTTTTTCTACCCATTTCCTAATAGTGTATTGCTCCGAATTACACTCAGCGAGACAGGCCCAGTCAAGATTGTTTCCGTAAAGGCTTTGAGCATCTCTAATTGAGTCAAAACCTCCTTGTGCTTGTGAATAGAAATTTTCGAATATCTCAGCGGGAGAACGCCCTTGCACATTTAAGAGGATTTGGCGAGTTGAGTTGATATCTTCTTTATGTTCGAGATCTGGGTTTGTGTTACCGCAAGACTGATGAACGATGAGCTTTTGCGGGACACTATTATTGGCATTATTAAAAGGCTTCCCAGAAATACGTTCCAACACGCGGTGAAATACTTGCGTCGCTAGAAGCTCAAGCTGTTGGTCTACTGTTGTTAACTTGGGATTGAATTGTTGACCGACGAAAATATTATCAATGCCTACGATGGCGACATCGTCAGGTACCGAGATATTGCTGTGAGACAGTTGCTCCATCATACCTACAGCATTGTGGTCAGTTGCGCAGATAACCGCAGTGCATTTGGATTTACGCTGTATAAATTCTATTGCGGCTTCTCGTCCCCCAGATAGAGAACAATTCGACACGCGGAAGAAATGGCGTTGGTTGAATGAGCCTTTATGATCAATCACCGTGCGTTGATACGCTTTGAAGCGAGACCTGATATCATTAACAGTGAGATCGCCACAAAAGCCGATTTCTTCGTGTCCTTGACTTTGTAACCATTCATAGAGCTTAGTGACACCATCGCTTTGCACACTATAATACTGCTCAACTGGCAGCGGCGCATAGCTTGCTCCAATAGAAATGACTGGAATGTTTGCGTTTATAGCTTCTTCGATCAACTTTACTGTCGCTGCATGGAGAACGACCACAAGGGCATCGAGATGATTAAAATATATAGGAAGTTTAAAATCTCTTCGCTCACCCGAGCGGATGAAGATCAGATTGACTTTATGGTTTTTCGCAAGCCTTCTAAGGGTTGCATTTAGCTCGCCCATGTAGAAGCCACTGAGCATAGGCAGCACAATGCCAACGGTAGGACGTTTTTTAGATGTAACAATAGTCATGTTATTAGCCGGTCGAAAGTTGTGTTGTGTAGAACTGTTTTCGGGGGAGAATAGGTATCTTTTTATTATTTCTTCCATGCTCTACTAAGCGAGCTTGAAAATAAACTTACGGCAAAAGGAAATGCAAAACCACGCACAATCCGAGTAAGTCTAACTCATATATTTGAGAGGTTACTCAGAAGCTGTCCTCAATTTATGGACATGACTTAAGCGACTGATCTGTTCTGACAGTACCTAGAATAACCGGAACGGATTATGAATAGAAACGCAGAAACCACTCTCCTGAATTTAATTGCAACAGTAAATGACATACAAACGTAGAGGTAGCGCACAGAATCGAAAAAGGGGATATCGTGATCACATAATCATTGATCTAGCCGAGAGTGAGATAGTGGCGAGAGTTCGATAATTCGTTGTCGGATCTAAATTAGAACTGTAAATCTAATTTCTAAGTAGTTGTTATCTCAGGAAGAGTTTTTGTGCTATGCGCCCCTATATTAAATACATTATCCCTATTTTAATTCCTTTCATTATCCTCGTAATGCCGCTATCAGCGTTTCCATTTGAAGGCCTTACGATTATTCAACAACGCGTTATTGCGATCTTTTTGTTAGCGGCATTGTGCTGGGTGTTCGAGCCTATCCCGATTTACGCGACGTCTGTTGTTATTATCGTTCTGCAATTATTGATGTTGTCGGATAAAGGGCTGATCTTTTTAAGGTTTGAGCATGGGCAGGAACATTTTGGTGAGTTGTTAAAATACAGCGACATCATGGCGACATTCGCCAGCCCAATCATCATGCTGTTTTTGGGCGGTTTTTTCTTAGCGATGGCCGCCACTAAGTATCGATTAGACGTAAACTTAGCCCGTGTATTATTGAAGCCATTTGGACAAGACCCGAAGTTTGTGATGCTCGGCTTAATGTTGATCACTGGTATCTTTTCGATGTTTATGTCTAACACAGCAACAACGGCAATGATGCTCTCTATTTTAACGCCGGTACTGGCTGTGTTTGGCCCGAAAGACCCCGGTCGTATAGCGTTTGCGCTTTGTATCCCTGTTGCCGCTAACATCGGTGGCATTGGTACCCCGATCGGTACTCCTCCGAACGCTATCGCACTTAAATATTTAGTTGGTGACAACCTCATTACGTTCGGTGAATGGATGGCATTTGGTGTGCCGTTTGTCGTTATTATGATGGCGTTAGCGTGGTTTTTAATAGGCTTTATGTACAAAGCTGACCAAAAGAAAATTGAACTAAGCATCAAAGGTAAATTCCTTAAAACGCCCAAAGCCATTGCAGTGTACGTCACTTTTGCGCTGACCATCATTCTTTGGTTAATGGGTTCAAGCCATGGCATGAACTCTTACACCGTCGCTCTGATTCCTGTCGCTGTGTTCTCACTCACAGGGATCATCAATAAAGAAGACCTGAAGAAAATTTCTTGGGACGTATTGTGGCTTGTATCAGGTGGTATTGCGCTTGGTTTAGCGCTCGATAAAACTGGCTTAGCAAAGCTCGTGGTACACAGTATTCCGTTTGATAGCTACTCACCCTATGTGGTGTTGTTCGGAGCGGCGTTCTTGTGTTTGGTAATGGCAAACTTTATGTCTCATACCGCAACGGCTAACTTGTTAATGCCAATTATGGCGGCATTAGGTTCGTCTATGGCTTCACTCACGCCACTAGGCGGTGAGCTAACGTTAATTTTGGTTGTGACTTTTGCCGCTTCATTAGGTATGTCGCTGCCAATCAGTACGCCACCGAATGCGTTGGCTCATGCCACTGGTCATGTGCAAAGTAATCAAATGGCCAGAATCGGTATTATTTTGGGTGTGGTTGGTGTGCTACTGAGTTTTGTTATGGTGTGGGTGCTACATTCAATTGGTCACATAGGATAACGATACGTGTATCAACAAAAGCTAGAAGCACTGATCGAGCGCTATTTTAACCAAACAGAACGTCGGGTGACGTGCTGTGCCGGTAACACCATTATTGAACAATCAGCGTTAAACACTCGTTTATATTATGTGTTTAGTGGAGAACTGGAAGGGTTTTATACCGATGCGAATACACCGCAAGTGCGAGTATTTAGCGCGGGTAGTGGGGCTTTTATAGGCGTTCATAGCTTCTTTTCAGGTAATTGGACAGCATCTTCAACGGTTGTTGCTAAAACCGATGTTGAGTTAGCGTGGATCGATAAAGACACGCCTGCAGAAGATGAACGTAACTTTGGTCCTCTTACCGCACAGTTCACACCTGTGATTGTCAATGAGTTGTCGCGTCGTCAACGCCGCGCAACACAAGAAGCGATAGCGAAACAAAAAGCGCTAGAGAAGTTACATACTGCTGAGCAAATGACGACCTTGGGTCAATTGGCTGCAGGGATTGCTCATGAGCTTAACAACGCTATTGGTGTCGTAAATAGTAAATCTGGTCGACTTGAAACGGTCATCATGGATCTGCTTGAAGAAGTGCATCCAGAAGCCAGTCAATTTTTCGATTTTGGGTTAATGCATGGTCAGAAAACGTCGTCGTCAGAAGCACGAACACGTGGGCGACAATTTGAAAGAAAATATGGTTTAGACAAAAACATTGCTCGCTCTCTTGCAAAGGCGATTCCAATTGATGCTTTATCTGCAACAGACGTTATTTCAAAGCATTGGCTGAAAAAACCAGAAGAAGCGATTCGTTTTTGGCAGATGGGCTGTGATTTACATGATTTGCGTTTGGCATCTAGACACACCGTCGGCATCGTAAAATCGGTTAAACAACTTGGCAGAGTTGATATCGACACCGAAGAAGCGGTTGATATTAACGACTCCATTAACCATGCCTTATCGTTGCTACAAAGTGAGTTACGTAGAGTGTCTGTGCGATTGAGCCCTGCGGATTTACCGTCTTTTAAAGGCTCGAAAACAGAGCTCGTTCAGATTTGGGTCAACATTGTAAAGAATGCTTGTGATGCAATGTCGAATTCAGACGATGCCGCAATAGAGATTCAAACCAGATTAAGTAAGAAAAGGATATTAGTTACGATCGCGAATAACGGCCCTGAGATAGACGAGGCGACTCGTAGAAAGGTATTTCAGCCCAACTTCACCACTAAAAAAGGTGGTTTATCGTTTGGATTGGGCTTGGGTTTATCAGTAGTTAAGCGGATTGTGGCAGGTTATGGCGGAAGTATTATTGTGAAAAGTGATGCTTCTAAAACGGTATTTAGAATCAAGTTACCAATAGAGGGTGAACATGGAGAAGCTTAATTTAATCTGTGTCGATGACCAGAGAGAAGTACTGAGCGCAGTGATACAAGATTTAGAGCCGCTGGCGAGTTGGCTGAATATTGAAGATTGTGAATCAGCGCAAGAAGTGCTTGATCTCATTGATGAACTTGACGCAGAAGGCGAACACATTACCGTCATCGTGTCTGATCATGTGATGCCAGGGAAAACGGGTGTGGAGTTACTCACTGAAGTGTTCCATGACAGTCGCTTTCCGAATACCAAGAAAATTCTTCTTACGGGGCAGGCCACTCATACTGATACCATCAATGCGATTAATGCAGCAGGCATCGACCGTTACTTTGAAAAGCCTTGGCAAGCAAGCACATTGGTTGAGTGCATTCGTACTCTTGTCACTGAGTACATATTTGATCAAGGGCTTGATTACACGGACTATCAGAATGAGCTCGACCAGCAGGTTGTGTTCAGACGCTTGCGTTAGCCTCTTATGTTAGCGACTTACATTATTCACTAGTGTAAGTCGCTTGAAATTCTATGCACCGAAGGACGCTTTCTGAAGGGTTTTTCTTTGAAAGATGTAATCTTTCGCTGCTTATTTTACCTACCTCTTTTAGTCGTTCAGGTTTTGGTACTCAGTTATTAACACACTGGTTGCTGGCTTTAGTCTAAAACTCATACGCCAACGCCAACGCCAACGGATGCATTGTGTTTTCTTCAGGAACGATTCCCTGAACATACAGCAGAACTTCGTACGATGCCGCTTTCTCTATATTCAACATTTGAATGCAATTTGTGGAACATATCAAAATTAATTAAATTGATAGTAAGTTATT
Source organism: Vibrio sp. 10N.222.49.C12 (assembly GCF_041475025.1). Classification (NCBI taxonomy): domain Bacteria; kingdom Pseudomonadati; phylum Pseudomonadota; class Gammaproteobacteria; order Vibrionales; family Vibrionaceae; genus Vibrio; species Vibrio sp. 10N.222.49.C12. Next base: position 81,171 of record NZ_JBFRVF010000051.1, read on the forward strand.
ACTTTTCATTATGTTAGGGTTCTTTTCTTAAGGTCAGTGGATTAGGAAGAGGCTCATGAAAAAGAGATTTGTCATCGCAGTATCAATTGGCTTTGTTGTCTTCTTCCTCGTTGGCCGTGAACTTCAATGGTTCGGGACCAATAATTCCGAGTCGTTTCCTAAACTTCCTGATGGTCCCCAATTTGTTCCTTCTACCGATTTCGACGGTGAGTGGCTAGGTCGTCGTATTAATACTACTGGCAATAATATGTGTGAACGCACAACCATCACCGGAACCATTAATGATGGCAAAGCCACGCTCAGGCTTACTTACAATGGAACGCCGCTACAAGGTTGGGTTTCTGAAAATGGAGACTTACGTCTATATGCCAAGCATCGCCAGTGGGATTATCGATTTTCAGCACATGGCAGTGGCAATAGATTTGATGGTCGTTGGCATTTAACCAATGGCCCGTGTAAAGGCACTTGGTTTATAGAAAAAGCCAATGACATGTAGGGCCGTAAACGCATTATATACTTGGAATAACTTAAACAATTTCCACACGCATGTGTACGATTTAGTTCAAAGATATAGATAGGAAAAACCATGAGGATTGTGATTTTTATCGTTACAGTGATTTTAGTTAAATCAATTGAAGCAAAGTTTGGGCACACCTATAACATCTTTTCAGAACCACTTGATATCAAGTTAGCCGCTCTTGATTTTGTCTTGTGGGTTTCAGTCTACTTTGGTTTATCTTTTTTTATGAGAAGGGCAAAGGTATCCTGACTAAAATGGGTAAAGTTAAGAATCCTTAATGGGTTGTATGAATTAGCCGAACAAGATGTTTATGGTAAATTCTAGTTATTAATGAAGTTGTACATGGAGGTGCAATGAACATCGGAATCTATATTTATAATCAAGCAGAAGTTCTCGACTTCTCTGGCCCATTTGAAGTTTTCAGCACTGCAAAGCGTTTAGGTGCTGAAGATCTAAATGTATTCTTAATCTCCGAAAATGCGGGACCAGTTATAGCTCGTGGCGGTTTCAAGGTATTGGCTGACTATTCGTTAAACAATCATCCAAAGATCGATTTATTAATGGTCGTTGGTGGTGCGCACACTGACGAAATGAACAAACGAAATGTACTCGAGTGGTTAGCTTCTGTTTCAGGTTCAGCCTCGCAAGTAGTGTCTGTTTGTACTGGTGCATTTCTTTTGGCTAAAGCTGGTTTACTTGAGGGATTAGCAGTCACGACTCATTGGGAAGATATTTCCGACTTAGCGTTGCAGTTTCCAGGTTTAGATGTGATCAGTGATAAACGATGGGTGACATCAGAAAAATTCACAACTTCTGGAGGGATTTCTGCAGGTATAGATATGAGCTTACATTTAGTATCAGTACATTACGGTCTGCAATTTGCCTCGAAAGTAGCGCGTCAAATGGAGTACAGTTGGCATGAATGTACATAACTAACCTTTCTAAAATGATTCAGCATATGTGGCATTTCTCAATGCCGTATTCAGATGTGATTTGAAAACAAAGGACACAATATGGAAGTAAGGTTGGTCAAAGGTTCCGATGCTAAGTTCGCTGAATCGATCACTAAAACGAATATGGCGAGTTACTACCAAGCTCGTGGCATCGCTTGGGGTCATAGTCAGTTTTTACGCAGCTGGGATGAGCTGGATAACTATGAAATTTATGTGGGAGATAGCCGTATTGGTGTTATCCGCTTCAGTTACGCCGGTGGTACAACGTTTCTTAGGGATTTGCAGATATTAGCTGACTGTCAAGGTCAAGGTTTTGGCTCTAAGTGTCTCGATTTGGCTATTGAACATGCGAACAATCAAGCATCGGCTCAGTTAGTGTTGCGCGTGTTCAGTGAGAACCCCGCCATTAAGCTTTATCAATCAAAAGGTTTTACTCAGTTGTCTGAAGTGAAAGGGCTCGTTGAAGTGGAGCTGCCTTTAGGGTCATCATTGAGAGAGTGTCATGGATAACCGTATCCAACTAAATTTTGTTAAATACTTATTTTCAGAGTTGCTGTTTATTGTTATTGCACTAGGTCTTGTCTATTGGATATCAGACGGTGATCGTTCATCGCTGCTAACCATAGGGCTGATAATTTGTGTTCCTCCATTAATAAAAATTCTAATGTTGTGGTGGAAGCTTCGCGATAGCTCGTTTGAAATCACGAACGGTCATGTACGTTTAAATGGCGTTGCTTGTGATGTGACTTTACAGCGTAGCTTTCTTCCGTTTGAAATTGGCTCATTCATCAAGCTTTCATACACGAAAGGTGCAATGCAGAAACACAATATTTACCTTTCTAAAGGCGCAATGAGCAAAGAAGAATGGAGCCGTATGTTAGCGTGTCGAACTAGGTCGCCATAAAGAAGCGACATCGCTGTTACTTGAGCTTTTAGTTTCCACGACGAATAGCGATGCGATTAAAGAGTACCAACGAGCGATCTCTTTATATGCTCAAGACCTAGATAAAACCTGGTAAGCAGCGCGTAAAGCTCATCAACTCACATAACAAAAAGCCTAAGCATCAATATGATACTTAGGCTTAAAGGCATAGTTTTTGTTCTTTAGGAAAGCGTTACGCTGAAAGCTCTTTACGAACGATCTCTGCGCCAGCACTTAGCGCATTAAGCTTCGCTGAGGCTATCTCGCGAGGTAGGGGAGCCATGCCGCAGTTGGTGCAAGGGTAGAGCTTGTCTGCATCAACATACTTAAGTGTTTCTCTTAGAGTGCTGGCCACTTCTTCCGGTGTTTCAATCGAATCGGTTGCAACATCAATCGCACCGACCATTACTTTCTTGCCTCGTACGAGCTCAAGCAGCTCAAGAGGTACATGAGAGTTGTGACACTCTAAAGAGATAATGTCGATATTCGATTGCTGCAGCTTAGGGAAGACTTCTTCGTATTGGCGCCACTCGGTGCCTAATGTCTTTTTCCAATCCGTATTCGCTTTAATGCCGTAGCCATAACAAATATGGACTGCTGTTTCGCACTTAAGCCCTTCAATGGCTCTTTCCAAACAAGCGATGCCCCAATTGTTCACTTCATCAAAAAACACGTTAAACGCAGGTTCATCGAACTGAATAATATCCACGCCTGCCGCTTCAAGTTCTTTGGCTTCTTCGTTGAGGATCTTTGCAAATTCCCACGCCAGTTTTTCACGGCTTTGGTAATGCGCATCGTAAAGTGTATCAATCATGGTCATAGGCCCCGGCAGAGCCCATTTGATCGGTTGGTCGGTTTGCTGACGTAAGAACTTCGCATCTTCAACAAACACAGATTTCTGACGAGAAACTGGGCCTACAACCGTCGGTACACTCGCATCGTAACGGTCGCGGATTTTAACGGTTTCACGCTTTTCAAAATCAACGCCATTCAGGTGTTCAATGAAGGTCGTTACAAAGTGTTGACGTGTTTGTTCGCCGTCACTCACAATATCAATGCCTGCTTGCTGTTGCTCGTGCAGAGAGACACGCAGCGCATCTTGTTTGCCGTCTGTGAGTTCATCGCCTTGAAGTTTCCATGGCGACCAAAGCGTCTCTGGTTGTGCAAGCCAAGACGGTTTCGGCAAGCTGCCCGCTGTTGAAGTCGGTAATAGTGTTTTCATAATAATATTGCCTATCCTTGGGTGGTTTGAGAGCGCAATAGACGATTAAAGTGCGTAATTTGCCGACCAGTTCTCTAGAACTGATTGGTATGGCTTAATGAACTTCTCTTCTGCGAATTTACCTTGTTCAACAGCTAGCTGGCTTCGTTCTTCACGGTCGTACACGATTTGAGTCAGCGAGTGATCCAAGTTTTTCAAGTTTGGTTGGTAACAGTTACCCGCAACCGCGTTCGCGTTGTAAATCTCAGGTCGGTAGATTTTCTGGAACGTACCCATGGTACTGATGGTGCTGATAAGCTCTAGGTTAGAGTAATCGTTCAGCAGATCACCAAAGAAATAGAAGGCCAAAGGTGCAACACTGTTAGGCGGCATGAAATAACGAACCTGTAAGCCCATCTTTTTGAAATATTGTTCAGTTAAAGAAGACTCATTCGGTTGGTATTCAAAACCTAATACTGGGTGTTGGTTTTCAGTGCGGTAATAGGTTTTATTATCTGACACGCTTAAGCAAATAACAGGTCGTTTATTGAAGTTCTTTTTGTAAGCGTCAGAGTTAACGAAATATTTAAAAAGCTTACCGTGTAAGTCACCAAAATCTTCTGGAATGCTGAATTTATCTTGGCCTTTATTATGATCCAATAGACGTACGCTAAAGTCATAATCTCGAACATAAGAAGAGAAGTTATTTCCGATAATGCCTTCAATACGCTCGTTAGTTTTACGGTCTACAATATTGGTTTTCAGCACTTCAATTGAAGGGAATGCTTCGCCGTTGCTTTCAATATCCATATCAACAGAAATGATTTCAAGCTCAACAGAGTAGCGGTCGCCCTTAGGGTTATCCCAGTGCGCTAACGCGTTGAAACTGTTATCGATCATTTGTAGTGCATTGCGTAAGTTCGCTTGACGGCTGTCACCGCGAGCCAGGTTAGCAAAGTTGGTAGTGATACGCGTGCTGTCTGCAGGCTGGTAGTTTTCGTCGAGGCTAATGCTCTTAATCGTAAAATTAAATTCTTTATTCATGCTGATTTGGTATCCCAATTTTTTTTCTGATTCTCTCGGTCTTTAGTATTAAAACGGCTTTTATTTTTTGCTTGTGACCGGATTAAGAATCGAAGGCTATGCTGTCTGAAATTAATGCTTAGTAGAATTAATGTCGTATAAAGTTAATCGCTTAAGGTTTTTATACGTTGATAGGTTGACCATTAACAATGGTATTACTTCACATTCAACATGAGGAATATTCATGATCTATTCTGTTTGAATATTTTAGTCGGTGTCAGTTATATTAATTAGCTTGATGGAAATATAACCGCATTAATAGTGTGCTATTTAAGACGATTAATTTAATTAAGAGATGGATGAAATGAGTGAATTGCTGTTGTTGATTTTCTACTGTGCGTTACTGGGCAGTGGTGTTGGGTTTCTAGCCGGTTTGTTAGGTATTGGCGGAGGGCTGATCATTGTTCCTGTGTTAAGCAGCATTTTACTGTATTTAGAAGTTCTACCGTCTGACCAAGTTGTTGTCGCTGCGATTGCGACCTCACTGGCCTCGATTCTATTTACTTCAACGTCTTCTGCGCTCGCTCACCACAAGAACGGCAACGTGCCTTGGGACTTGGCACCTTGGATCATGTTGGGTGTTGCTCTAGGTGCTTTGGTTAGTGGTTTTATGGCGGCGTTATTACCGGAAAAGGTTGTTCGTATCGTGTTTGCTGTGAGCGTGGTTCTTATCGCGATTAAGATGTTCTTAAGCAGTAAAAGTGACGCGCCTAAAGAGCGAAAGCTACCGAATAAAGGTGTATTAACGGTTCTGACAACCATTACTGGCGGTTTGTCTGCAATGATAGGGATTGGTGGCGGAGCATTGCTGGTTCCGCTATTAACGTTCTTCTCTGTCGATATGAAAAAGGCCATCGGTTGTGCCTCGGCTTGTGGCATTGTGATCGCGTTGTTTGGCTCGATAGGTTACATCAGTTCAGGCAGCAGCCACTTTGCTCTATCAGATGGCTTTGCTGGCTTTGTTTATCTGCCTGCGCTGTTGGGTATTGTATGCACGTCTTGGTTTACGGCTCCGTTAGGCGCAAAAGCCACCAACCATTTACCGGTTCCAACGATTAAGAAAATCTTCTCAGTACTGCTGGTGGTTATCGCAGCAAGCATGGTTGCTCGTTAATAAAAGATCGTTCAAGTGTGAATATACAGAACAAAAACGAATAAATTGATCAACCACCAATAATTAGAAAAGGGCAGTTTCATAACTGCTCTTTTTGTTGTGCGCCGAGCA
>NZ_JBFRVF010000052.1:0-1412 GCF_041475025.1 Vibrio sp. 10N.222.49.C12
TAATGCCGTTCACTTAAGAGTGAACGGCATTTTTGTTCTTAGCATACCGTTGTGGTCTGGGTTTAACTCTTCTAGGGAATGTCCTTTCCCTTCGCCCTTCAAGTATTAAGCTTTCAGCCATGTTGTGGAACCCCTTTAGCTGACGAGGTATTGCGCCTGGTGTTGAATAAGGTAAGCCTACAAGTAACGCTGATACATGAGCTAACGTGCCGTTAAAACTCAGTTGATAAGGAAGGTAATTTCCCTTTAAATTGAAGCAGAGCTCGACCATCTGATATCGGATTAAATTGTAAGTAAGCAAGATGCCCCATAACTCCTGCTTGACCAGCTCTGGTAAACGACTTCGCAGCGTAAGACGGTTTCCAAGCATGTATTGTTTTTGCTCTCGGTAGCCCAGCTCTATTTCCCAACGATGCTCATAAAGGCCTGCAATATCTTTTGATGGGTAACGCAGGGAGTCCGTCATGGAGGTTAATACTTGGTAGTCTTTTCCTTTAATTTTACGAGTGACAAGTCGAGCGGTTATCGACTTTGGTAAATCAGGCCATAGCTTTCTAGCTCTTGGATTACTGTGTAATTGAACAAGTTTGTCATTTCGCCCTAAAGATTGAACAATGTCATATTGTGTATTTTTCTTGAGGGGGATAAGCCAATGGCGCTCTGAGCCAGAGTCTTGCCATTTATGTAATAAACCTAAAGAATAGAACCCCTTATCGAACATTGTTACGCTATGGTTTGGTGTTGTTTCTATTAGTTTTTCAGCTAATATCATTTCGTTTGTATTGTAATTATCAAATGCACTGGCCGTAATAATGTGACTGCTTAGTTCCATTTGGCAGACCATTCTCACTTGCGGATATTGCGTCCCTTTTTGTCGAGAAAATGCCTTTTCATTTTGCGGGTTATCGGGCGTTCGCCAAACAACGCCATCGACGCCAAGCAGCGTTAATCCATTCCATTGGGGTAACTTTGCACTGTTTAACCATGACGTAGTCATTCGCTCAAAGACCGCTTTAATTGCGTCTTCACCCAACGTCTTTCGACGTTGAGTTAACGCACTCGGTGCGACAAAAGCTTTACCTGTACGGTCGACAATATCAAGTTGGTTCACTAAATCTTTCATGGATTTACTGTTATAGATAGCCATTCCAACAAGCAGCCACACCATGGATTCTAAAGTTAATTTCCTCTTTCTCATCGTGACAGTATCAGTAAGAGAATAGGCTTCGTCGATGAGTTCAATTGGAAGCAAGTCAGACAAAGTCTCAACGCTGCTAGGTTTCCAATCATTAATTATGTTTAGAGCTTGAGAAACATCCATAAAAAAATCCAAGTGCATTAAATACACTTGGATTTTGACAGCTCTGAAGGATCCTTCAACCGATCGCTTTGGCTTTAACTGATCGGCATTA
>NZ_JBFRVF010000053.1:0-400 GCF_041475025.1 Vibrio sp. 10N.222.49.C12
CGATTAACGGTACTAACGACGCCGCTACTGTCAGCAGTGCGACCGTTGCCATCGATGAGACTAACAAAGCGGTAACGACATCAGGAACGTTGACCAGTACCGACGTAGATAATCCAGATAATGCATTCACACCGGATTCGATTACTGGCACCAACGGTGACCTGACTATTGATGCCAATGGTCATTGGGCGTTCACCGCCAGCAGCGCGTTTAATCAGTTAAACGTCGGCGATAAAGTAGAAGAAACCTTCACTGTCACTTCCGTTGATGGCACACCTTCGACCATTAAAGTCACGATTAACGGTACTAACGACGCCGCTACTGTCAGCAGCGCGACCATTGCCATCGATGAAACTGACAAAGCGGTAACCACATCAGGTACGCTAACCAGTACTGACGT
>NZ_JBFRVF010000054.1:0-1101 GCF_041475025.1 Vibrio sp. 10N.222.49.C12
CAGTACTGACGTGGATAATCCAGATAATACCTTCACACCCGATTCCATTTCCGGTACCAACGGTGACCTGACTATCGATGCTAATGGTCATTGGGTGTTCACCGCCAACAGCGCGTTTAATCAACTAAACGTCGGCGATAAAGTTGAAGAAACCTTCACGGTGTCGTCTATTGATGGCACACCCTCGACGATCAAAGTGACGATTAACGGCACTAACGACGCCGCTACTGTCAGCAGCGCAACCGTTGCCATCAATGAAACCGACAAAGCGGTAACGACATCAGGCACGCTAACCAGTACGGATTTGGATAACCCGGATAACACCTTCACACCAAGTTCGCTCACTGGTACACATGGCAATCTAACCATTGATGCCAATGGCCACTGGGTATTCACCGCTAACAGCGCGTTTAATCAATTGAATGTCGGCGACAAGATCGAAGAGACCTTCACTGTCTCGTCTATTGATGGCACAGCGTCAACGATCAAAGTGACGATTAACGGCACTAACGACGCCGCTACTGTCAGTAGCGCGACCGTTGCCATCGATGAAACTGACAAAGCAGTAACGACATCAGGTACCCTCACCAGTACCGACGTAGATAACCCAGACAATGCTTTTCAGCCGGATTCTATTTCAGGCTCCAACGGTGACCTGACTATTGATGCTAATGGTCATTGGGTCTTCACCGCCAACAGCGCATTCAATCAATTAAACGTTGGCGATAAAGTCGAAGAGACGTTCACTGTCTCTTCCATCGATGGTACCCCATCAACAATCAAAGTTACGATCAACGGAACCAACGATAAAGCTACGGTTAGCAGCGCTAGCGTCGCTATTGATGAAACCGACAAAGCGGCGACCACGTCAGGTACACTAACCAGCACCGACATCGATAATCCAGACAATGCATTCACACCGGATTCTATTTCAGGCACCAACGGTGACCTGACTATTGATGCTAATGGTCATTGGGTCTTCACTGCCAACAGCGCGTTTAATCAGTTAAATATCGGCGACAAGATCGAAGAGACCTTCACGGTGTCGTCTGTTGATGGCACACCCTCGACCATCAAGGTAACGATTAACGGTACTAACGA
>NZ_JBFRVF010000055.1:0-118366 GCF_041475025.1 Vibrio sp. 10N.222.49.C12
AGAATCGCTTGGTGATCACAGCCCAGACTTTTCTAAGCGCGATCATTGCTTGCCCCATTTCACGTTAAAGTATTTACTCATTCCAGAGTAAGATCGCAGTCGTTCCTTAGGATATGTAATGTGACCAGCCATAGATGCAGGCAATATCAATTTATAGGATCTCATCGTCATCCCAATCCCAGTCAATTTGGGAAATGTCACGGGAGACTTTGTGTAAATACCACCCGAGCAAAGCGACAATAGAAAGGATTAAAACTATAAAGGTTAAAAGCATATCCTACCCTTAGAGTTTGTATGAGACGTAACTACTAGGCTTACCATGGCAATTGAGTGCCATCGTAGACAAAAAATGAACCTGAATGCTTAAGTTTTAAATTGTCGATAACATTAAGCATGCCTGTAACACTCTCTTTTACTGTTACCTTGCCTTCCTTTCCACCCATATCGGTTTTTACCCAACCTGGATGAATTGCCATGGTCTTCACTCCCGCTTCGGATAATTCACAGGCTAGAGATTTAATTATTTGGTTGAGGGCCGCTTTTGATGCTCGATAGCTGTATCGTCCCCCTGAGCGGTTATCATCAATACTGGCCAGTATTGAGGTCATCCCGATTATGGTTTTATCTTGGCCGGCTAGAATATTATTGAGCAAGGCCTGCGTGATTAACATGGGTGCGATGGTATTGACCTTTAACACCTCTAGCCATCTTTGCTGATCCATATTGCCTAAGTTGTCACATCCTTCACCACTCACCCCAGCATTATGAATAAGTACATCAATAGGTTGCTCTTTAAACACCTCAGTTAAAGCGAGAATATCTGTTTCATGACTAACATCTAGAGCATAAGGGCGAATGGTTGAATACTGTTGTGCTAACAGGGTTAACTCATGCGCTGAATCAATATCGCGACAGCAAGCGATGACCTTGTAATGTCGCTGTGCATATTGCTTTGCAAGCTCTAATCCTAAGCCACGATTAGCTCCAGTAATAAAAACGGTTTTCATTGAGTGCCTCTTATCAGTTTCAATCTTGTCTAATACCAATCAATATAAGTTGCGAAAAGCTGGCCAATGCTGCTGCATTGACCAGCTCTAAGGGTAAGAGTCGTGTTTATTTCATTAATACATTTTTACCATTAACTTTCTGCACGCTTATCAAGGCGGCCACTAAAGCGGGTCAAAGCAAGCGCTATCAGTACAACTACTGCACCTACCCAAGGTGTATGCATTAAGCCTGCTTCAGCGACAACCATCCCTCCGCCCCATGAACCAAGTGCAATACCAACGTTAAAGGCGGCAATGTTTAAACCGGAAGCAACATCCACTGCATCTGGTGTATATTTTTCAGCAAGTTTCACTACATATACTTGTAAACCTGGAACATTACCGAATGCAAATGCCCCCCAAACTAAAATCGTGGCTACCGCGGCAATAGGGTTAACGGCGGTAAAATTGAACACGATAAGCACAGCTGCAAGACCAGTAAAAATAATGCTAAGGGCTTTTATTGGGCCCATTTTATCGGCCATTTTTCCGCCCCAAATATTACCAATCGCAACTGAGACTCCATAAACCAACATAATTAAACTAATTGCATTCGCACTAAAGCCAGTTTCTTGCTGCAAAATAGGAGCAAGGAAAGTGAATGCTGTAAAAGTGCCGCCATAACCCAGTGCAGTAATCGCATAAACCAGTAATAATCTAGGTTGAGTTAATACCTTAAGCTGCGATGAAAGCTTAGCTGCAGCAGGTTGTTTTAAGTTATTTGGTACTAAGAAAGCACTACCAATTAATGCGATTAAACCTAATAGCGCAACAACTAAGAAGGTTGATTGCCAGCCAAAGGTTTGACCTATGTATGTCCCAAGCGGCACGCCTGTGACTAATGCCACGGTCAATCCGGTGAACATAATCGCAATCGCGCTGGCGGCTTTTTCTTTGGGTACAAGTCCTGTGGCAATCGTAGAGCCAATAGAGAAAAACACACCATGGGCTAAACCAGTTAAAATGCGAGCAACGACAAGGGTGTTGTAACCAGGTGCTTGCCATGCAACTAAGTTACCGACAACAAACAGTGACATGACGGTAATCAATACGTGTTTACGATTCCACTTTCCTGTTAAAGCCGTTAAAACCGGGGCGCCAATGGCAACACCAAGTGCATAAAGGCTAACCAGCAAGCCTGCTGAAGGCAGTGATATATTTAGGTCGGAGGCCATGGTCGGGAGTAGCCCCACGATCACAAACTCCGTTGTTCCAATAGCAAAGGCGCTGAGCGTCAATGCAAGAAGTGCTAAAGGCATAATATTTACTCTCTGTTGTTTGAAAATGACCAGCAATAGCCGATGTATTGGTCGCTATGCCGTCGCGTTGTTAATTGATGGGGGGCATTTTGCATTAAAGATGTTTTGTGAAAAACAGAGGTTTTTACAAATGATATTTGTTATAAATGCAATAAAGCTGATGAGCGATTGGATAAAGTTGAGGGAAATAGCATGCGAACAAAATCTGATGATTTAGCCATTTTACTAGCTGTAGTCGATACCGGAGGTTTTTCAGCGGCAGCAGAGAGCCTAGATATCCAAGTCGCGCGAGTATCCAGAGCGGTCAGTAAAGTGGAGAGTCAACTTGGGGTCACTATTCTAAACCGAACCACTAGACGTATTGAATTAACCGATGAAGGACGCCAGTTCATTGACTCTGTGCGGGTGGGATTAATGCAATTACAGCAGGCGGAAGAAGATATTATTTCCCGTGGGGAATTGCCCAAAGGCCGTTTACGTGTCGACGCGGCTAGTCCGTTTGTGTTTCATCAACTGGTGCCATTGGTGCAGTCATTTAATCAAGCCTATCCCGATATTGAGCTAGAAATAACCTCCAATGAAGGCATTGTGGATTTACTAGAAAAGAAAACCGATTTAGCAATTCGGATTGGTACGTTGAGCGATTCTACGCTACATGCTCGGTCGCTGGGTCGAAGCCCCTTGTATATTGTGGCTTCACCAGAATATATCTCAAAACGCGGGCTCCCCACTAAAAGCAGCGATCTTGCTCAGCATAATCTCATTGGATTTGTCGCCCCCAAAATTTTGAATGACTGGCCTTTAAAAGGGTTTACCCAACTAGACGCTTTGATGTCATCAAGTAATGGCGAAACCATTCGACAAATTGTGTTGGCAGGAAATGGCATTGCATGTCTATCAGGGTTTATGGTGAATAAAGATATTGCCGAAGGACGTTTAATCTCGCTGTTGGAGAGCGAAAAAATCAGTCATCCACGAAGAGAACAAGTCAACGCTGTGTATTATAAGACTTCTTCTGTGGCCAAGCGGATCTCCGCTTTTATTGATTTTATTAAGCCGAAACTGGATCTGTAAATAGTTCCAAGCGAGGCCATTGCCGACCTCGCTTTTTGTCGATTTTATTGTATCGGTTGACCAGTATGCAGCTCTAAGCCACCAGAAATAGGTAGGTTGATCCCATTGCATGAGCTTGATGCATCAGAGGCCAAGAAGTACATTGCTTCAGCGACTTCCTCTGGCGTGCAGATTCTGCCTAGAGGGTTGGCCTGATTAAACGTGTCAATCACTTTTTTGGAGTTGGCAAGAAACATTGGAGTAGCGCAAGCGGCTGGACATACATTGTTTATTCTAATGTTATATTTTCCATAATCGAGTGCCATCGCTCGGACTAAATTAACAACTGCTCCTTTTGCTGCATTGTAGGCTGCCATCTGGTGATCCCCATTCAGCCCTGATACTGAAGCAGTATTTACAATAGTCCCTCCACCTTGTGCAATCATGTATGGCACAAAGTACTTACTCATCAAAAATATCGATTTCACATCAACATTAAACAATAAGTCCCAATCTGTCTCTGTTGTTTGATGTAGTTCACCACCACGCCAAACTCCAGCATTGTTGATCACACTGTCAACTCGTCCAAAGTTGTCAATTACAAACTTGGCTACCTGTGAGACCTGTGCAGCTTGAGTGATATCACACCGTTGAAAATACACCTCAGTAAAACCTTGGCGTTGAAGTTTCAAACATTGCTGTTGCCCATGCTCCTCGTTGGTGTCTATCATCAGAACGCGCCAATGCTTTTCTAGAAACAACTTACTAGCCGCTAACCCCATGCCAGAAGCTGCGCCAGTAATCACTACAGTTTTCATCTGGATCTCCTTATTGACGAACTGCAAGTTGTGCAATGGCTTCATCGGCTTCAACGGTCGCTCCTGCAACTCCGATAGCCCCAATGACATTACCTTGCTCGTTACGAAGGATCACACCACCACCAAAGGAAATAAGTCCTCCATTCGTAGCTTCAAGTGTATAAATCGCACCTCCAGGTTGTGCGTTCGCACCAAGCTCAGCACTATTGGTTTGGAAAAGCGCCGCTGTTCTGGCCTTTTTTATCGCCACATCAATCGCGCCGAGTAATGCATTATCCATGCGTTCAAAATAGACTAATAATCCAGCCTGATCAACGACACTGACACAAACGTTAAACTCTTGTTGTTTCGCTTGTTGTATAGCTATCGCGGTGATCTGTTTTGCTAAGTTGAGAGAAATCACAGGTGTCTCCTAATGATGATCGTGAATGACGGGATCAGTTTAATTAGATAAATTCTAGGAGGCATGCGAACCGTGGGAAAAGTAAATAAGATTCGATAATGTCGAATTACTTCAGAAATACTTGAGCGAAATGACGCAATTTTGCCTCAGTGAGTTCATCAGCAGCACCACTTAAACCCGCAACAGCGACAAGATCACCGTTCATATAAAGAGGAATAGCCAAACAGTGCAGCCCAGGCTCTGCTTGTTCTAAATCCAATGAAAATCCTTGTTGGGAGATCTGCTCAATTTCCATCTCTAACGATGGTGTTAACACACCTTGAATTCTTAGTACTCTTTTCAGTTGAGGGTTAAAAGAAACAAATATTTTACCAATGGCAGACTCAATTAAACTTTCTCGGCGTCCTCTTGGGCTGCGTATCGTCAAGGGATTATCTTTTTCTATTGCATCGATATAAAGGTACTCATCAGCCCCACTTTGGATTGCGAGATAAGCTGTGTTATTGGAAAGCTGCGCCATTTTCTTTAGAAGTGAGTAAAAATGGCGACGAATAAATTCGTCTCGCTGCTCTAATGGCTTAGATAACTCTCTCAGCCTTAACCCGAGTTGGTATGTTTGTTTGGTGCGTTCTACATACCCTAGTTTAACTAAAGTTGCGAGCAGTCCATGTACAGTTGTTTTCGCTAATTTGACTGATTGGGTAATATCTTGCAGAGACAGTGGCGATTCTGCGAAAGAGAGTGTTTCTAAAATCAAGAAACCGCGCTCTAACGACTGAATGTTTTTACCCTTAATATTCATATTTCTCCTTAGCAACAATGATAAGTGAATGTGCCTATAACCCGTTTTAGATAAAAATATTCGTTAATGTCCCATAACACAAGACACTGGACCATGCTTTATAGGGAGTGCGATATAAAATAATTTCTTCTTCATCGAACAATTGTTGCATTTATAACAAATATTATTTGCCTTTATTGCTATAAATGATTGGTGACTCATTTGCTAGTATGCCCCTATCAAATGAAGAGGGCTCAACTATGTCACTATCACTATTTAAACCATTCACATTGGGTGGACTCACACTCAAAAACCGCATTGTCATGCCACCGATGACGCGTTCAAGAGCCAGCCAGCCTGGTGATGTCGCAAATGACATGATGGCAACCTATTACGCTCAGCGTGCCAGTGCAGGATTGATTGTGTCTGAAGGTACGCAAATTTCAGCGACGGCAAAAGGCTATGCATGGACCCCAGGTATTTACACACCTGAGCAGATTGCTGGTTGGCGTAAAGTGACAGACGCTGTGCATGCCAAACAAGGCGCTATTTTCGCGCAGCTTTGGCATGTGGGAAGAGTCACTCACCCAGATAACATCGGTGGTAAGCAACCGATTTCTTCCTCCGCATTAAAAGCGGAAAACGTCAAAGTATTCGTTGATAATGGCAGTGATGAACCTGGTTTTGTTGACGTCGTTCAGCCTAGAGCGATGACAAAAGCCGATATTCAGCAAGTGATCGAAGATTACCGTCAAGCCGCATTGAATGCCATTGAGGCAGGCTTTGATGGCATTGAACTGCATGCCGCTAATGGTTATTTAATTAACCAATTTATTGATTCAGAGGCGAATGATCGCACTGATGAGTACGGTGGATGTCTTGAAAACCGTCTTCGTTTTCTTGATGAAGCTGTTACTGCAATGGTCGATGCCATTGGCGCTGATCGCGTTGGTGTGCGCTTGGCACCTTTAACAACCCTCAATGGTACTGTTGATGCTAACCCTATTGAGACTTATACCGCTGCCGCAGCGTTACTCAATAAACATCATATCGTGTACCTACATATTGCTGAAGTCGATTGGGATGATGCACCAGATACACCCGTCTCATTCAAACGTGCAATGCGCAATGCTTTTCAAGGCGTGCTGATCTACGCAGGTCGTTATAATGCGGAAAAAGCAAAGCAAGCTATTGATGACGGACTGGCTGATATGATCGGCTTTGGTCGACCTTTTGTGGCGAATCCCGATCTTCCTGAACGTCTACTTCACGGCTACCCATTGGCAGAGCATGATCCAAACACCTTGTTTGGTGGTGGTGAGAAAGGTCTGATTGATTATCCAACGTATAAAGCTTAAGGGGGTAAGTATGTTTAAGGTATTTAAAGGTCACGGACTTGAGACTAGAAACCGTATCGCGATGGCGCCGATGACTCGTTCACGCACGTCTCAACCTGGTGATGTACCAAACGAGATGATGGCAACCTACTACCGTCAGCGTGCCAGTGCTGGACTCATTGTATCAGAGGGCACCCCGATCTCAGCGGCTGCACGAGGTTATTCGATGACTCCGGGCATTTATACCCCAGAGCACATCGAAGGCTGGAAAAAAACCACCCAAGCTGTGCATCAAGATGGCGGGAAAATATTTACTCAACTTTGGCATGTGGGGCGACGCAGTCATTCTGATATTTCAGGTACTAAGCCGTTAGCCCCATCAGCGATTAAAATCCCAGATCAAGTATTTGGCCCACTAGCTGAAGGTGGCTTTGGGATGATTGAAACTGAAACGCCACGGGAGATGACGCTGCAAGACATTAAGAGCACGATTGCGGATTTTGTACAAGCGGGCAAAAACGCCATTGAAGCTGGTTTTGATGGCGTGGAAATTCATGCTGCGCATGGTTACTTGTTTGATACCTTTTTACGCTTAGAAAGCAACCAAAGAAGTGATCAATATGGTGGCAGCCAAGAGAATCGCATGCGCTTTTTGGTTGATACGTTGCAAGCACTTACCGACGAAATTGGTGGGGAAAGAGTTGCGGTTCGTCTGTCTCCTCATATCGGAGAGGGTTTTGCTGGGGATGATGTTGAAATTGTTCCGCTAACGTTAGCATTGCTGGAAAAACTACAACTGATGAACCTTGCGTATGTGCATTTTTCAGAAAACATATCACGCTATGTAGAGGTGCCTGAAGAGTTTCGCCAGCAAGTACGCCGAATATACTCTAATCCAATCATGGTTGCAGGAAAGTTGACCAAGCAATCTGCCCAACAGTTGCTAGATAAGCAGTATGCTGATTTCGTTGCCTTTGGTACTCCGTTTGTAACGAACCCTGATTTGGTCGCCCGATTTGCTCATGATTTACCATTGGCCGAGTTTGATGCCGATGCTAGGTTGACCTTGTATGGGGGCGGAGCCGAAGGCTACGTCGATTATCCAACTTATCAAGCCTAATACACCAGGTACCAAGGACGATAACTCTTTGGTGCCTTACCTTTTCATTAAGCGAGTGGAAGTGATATGGAACCCTATCGAATTTGGCAATATCAAACTGAGAAACACAGTCTTGTTTTAGGTAAGGCTGAAAGAGCAGCTTTAGATGACAGCGAAATCTTAGTACAAAACAAAGCGATTGGTATTAACCCTGTGGATTGGAAATTTATTAAAGCCAATCCTTTAAATTGGCCGAATGGCCATGTTCCAGGTGTTGATGGTGCAGGCGTCGTCGTACAAGTAGGTTCTAAAGTTGATCCCAGTCTAATTGGCCGTCGAGTGGCATATCATGGTTCACTAAATCGCCATGGTAGCTTCGCTAAATATACTGTTTTGAACGTTGAGCGAGTGATGACACTACCTGAGAGCCTATCTTTTGAACTTGCCGCGGCACTGCCTTGTCCGATGCTAACTGCGTGGCAAGCATTTGAAAAAATTCCATTAACCCAACAAAGAGAAGTGCTTGTCGTTGGTTTTGGCGCGGTGAATAATTTGTTATCCCAGATCCTTGTCAGAGCGGGTTATATCGTTGATGTTGTCTCCGCGAGTCTGAGCGAAGAGCGAGCCAAAAGCTTAGGTATTCGCCAAGTTTATCGGGAGCAATCTCAAATCGACATGAAATACTTCGCCATTTTTGATGCGGTGAGTGGGGAAAATGCCGCCCATTTAGTGCCGCTGTTAAGAGCGAATGGACATATTGTCTGCATTCAAGATCGTATTGCTAAACCCATTGACCCTCCATTTACGCGCACTATTTCTTACCACGAAATAGCCCTTGGAGCGTTACATAATTTTGGTGATAAAGATGATTGGCATACATTAATGCAAAATGGTGAAGCGCTGCTTGAGCGTATTGAAAATGGGAGTGTTGAAGTTAGTATTCCTGTCACTTTTAAATTCGAGCAGATGCTTGATGCGTTGAAACACAGTGAAACCACAAAACGAAAAACCGTGATTACATTGAGTTAGACTGCGCAATTTATCCTTTTGCTGGGAGTCACATAGCGCTTACTTCCTACACTTTGCTTGGATAGTTGTTCTAATTGCTGATATTGAGTAAGACTCATCTTTGCAACGTCGTTTAAAATTGTGGTCTAAATAATTTTGACCACACTCTTACTAGCAGATGCGATACTAATAGCAATCCAACCAACGAAGAATTCGTGATTGCTCAACAGTCGGTAGAACTACTGTAATTTACTTTAAAAACAGATGGTTAAAAGCGAGCTTAGTGCTCGCTTTTTTTGTGCTCATATGTTGTATAGACCATCGCTAAGTGGCCTTATAGCGAGATAGTCAAAACTCATTCTATTGATTTCGGCAAATCATTTTGTAGCTTCAAACTAGTGATGTTAGGGCTGGCTTGTGATGCCCCAAAAACGCCTAGAATTGAACTTGCAAGGTTTCAGATACAAAAAGTAATAGATGCGACGATCTAGCCCCATCGCCCTCAATGAAATTAAGACTATTGCTTGAATGTAGTGCGCCACTGAATCGGCGATACATGAAAAGCCGATTTGAAGTGCTTTCTGAATACGCTGTCAGAACCAAAACCCGCTTTCTCTGCAACTTGAGGAACAGATAACTTAGTGGTTTCTAGTAGGCGTTGGCTGAGCACCAAGCGTTTATTTTGCAACCATTCACCAAATGTACAGCCATAGGTAGCTTTAAACTGGCGTGTGAAGGTTCTTTTGCTCATCGCACAGCGCTCAGCGACTGCATCTAGTGAGTGAGGCAGATGGACGTTTTGTTCGACATGCTCAATCACAAGGCTGATGCTTGTTTCTGCGAGTGGCTTTACGCTAATCGGTGCAGGTATGTACTGTTGCTGTCCACCAGTTCGAAATGGCGCTGTCACCATCTTACGTGCGAGATCATTCGCAAGCTCACTACCACACAAACGGCGCACTATATGTAGACAACAATCGAGTGAAGCAGCTACTCCAGCAGAGGTAATGATAGTCTCATGTTCAACAAATAGAGGGTTTGGGTCAAAATCCACCTTAGGAAATTGCTGCTGAAATTGTTCGGAAAACGCCCAATGGCTTGTGGCACGTTTTCCATCGAGAACGCCAGCACATGCAAGTACATAAGACCCGAGGCAGAGTCCTACTAGTAGCTTACCTTTCCCATGATGCTCTATTAGCGCCTCTATAAGTCGCTCACTTGGCTCTGGCAGGTCATTTGGCCAGCTTGGAACAATCACAATATCCGCCTCTTTAATAGCGCTCAAATCTCTATCGATCACCACACCAAATCCAGAGCTTGTTTCAAACTGCAAGCTGTTTTCGCAACAGATCCTCAAGTCAAACCGAACCGGCTGGCCGAAAAAGATATCTTGAAACACCAGACAAGGCACAGAGAGATGAAAAGCACTGATGCCTTCAAAGGCTACCATCGTAATTTTAATTAGCTCGGTTGATTTGTTCACAAGTGTCTCGATTTGCGCGAATGTTGACTTTCAAGACAGTATCACAAGAAACTAGAAAGAAGCATACTAAATCTCATAGAGAACATGGCTTGTTAGTGATTTTAGAGAGGCATTATGAAGATCCACCACCTACGTAGCGCAACATTTATTATTGAATCTGGCGAAAAATTTATCCTTATTGATCCTATGTTGGGGAAAAAAGGCTCTATGCCTCCGTTTTCAGTCATTAAGGCTAAGGCCGCGAAAAATCCAACCGTTGAGATGCCAAGTAATGCCGATGAGCTACTAAACAAGGTTACTCATACCTTAATTACTCACAGTCAAACACTTGGTATCAAGGCATTACAACATGGAGATCACCTAGATCCGGCAGGTGAGACGTTTTTAACAAGTCGTAATATCCCAGTTGCGACACCAGCCAAAGATAAGGCTTACTTAGAAAAATATGACTTAACGGTAAATTGGGGAATTGAAGACTGGCAAACTATCGACTTTCTAGACGGAAAGCTCACCGCGGTTCCGGCTTTGCACGGCCATGGATGGATTCACAAGGTAATGGCTAATGGTGTTGGATTTTTCTTGGAGCTCCCCAATGAGCCTTCTATTTACATTAGCGGTGATACAGTTCTAACCGATGATGTAAAACGAGCGTTGACTGAGTTGAAACCTGATATCACAGTAGTCGCGGCAGGTCGTGCTCGTATGGACGTTGGTCAACCGTTATTGATGTCTATTGATGAGGTCATGGAGTTTATTCGCCTTTCCCCTAATAAGGTGGTTGCGAACCATATGGAGGCACTCAATCACTGTGCAGTGACTCGACCAATTCTTAAAGAAGCAATTGATAAAAACGGTTTGTCAGATAAAGTCCTTATTCCTGCTGATGGTGAGACCTTGGAGTTTTAGATACCTGAACTAATCCGGTGACTCCCGATTTAAGTAAATAGTCTAAATGATTTCTGTCCAAACCCGTGTTAATAGGTGCGATTATAATAGCTTGCCAACCAACGAAGAATTCGTGATTGCTCAACAGTCGGTAGAACTTCTGTAATCTGAACTGAAGTCTAAGCAAGAAAAAGACAATCAAAAGCGAGCCCAAGTGGCTCGCTTTTTGTGTCTAGTAAAGATGCGTCTGAATGTTTTAACAGGGGGATAGCCTACAAGGCGATCGTGAAACAGTTTTAGAACAGAGCTTAAATTGCGACTCATCGGGTGCTCTGGAAGCGCTAAGGTTATTTAGTCCCTGAGCGGTAGTTTGGATCTGTCCAGCATCGAGGTAACTCTTCCCCTGACATAAACATCAGTTCGGACTTTTTAAACATCTCAGGGTCTTGCTGTTCTTCGCCTGCTTGAAACCGATCTTCGATACTGTCTTGAAATAAGTTGGTTAATTTGGTCATTTCAGTTACATCAACGAGGTCACCGGTTTTTTCTCTTTTAGAAACATTTTTTTGCCCTCAATCTAATCGGTCACCCCTAATTATAATTGCTATTTGGAAAATGAGAGTCTTTTCAATTCCGGCACTTCTTGACTAAGCAGACCCCAGAGCTACGCTTATGATCATCGACAACCCAATCGATGAACAAACTTATCCTCAACAAATAAATGGAGTCGCGATGTCATCTGCCCATATTGCAAACAATCTCAGTGAACTGATTGGCGATACCGATCTTGTTAGAATCAACAGTCTTTCAGAGATATCAGGTTGTGAGATTCTTATTAAGTGCGAACACCAGAACCCGGGTGGTTCGATTAAAGATAGAGCGGCACTTCAGTTGGTTATGGATGCAATAGAAGCCGGTAAGCTTAAGCCGGGAATGACAATCGTTGAAGGTACTGCTGGTAATACGGGAATAGGACTTGCTCTGGTCGCTAAATCCCTTGGTTACAAAATGTTGGTGGTGATGCCAAAAGGGCAGGCACAAGAGAAAGAGCGCATGATCTCGCTTTATAATGCTGAACTGTTATTGGTCGACCCTTGTCCTTTTGCAAACCCTGAACATTTTTACCACACGGCTAAGCGGATTGGTGTCGAAAATGAGAGTTATTGGTGGGCAGATCAGTTTGAAAATCTCAGTAATTATCGAGCGCACTATTTAAATACTGGACCTGAGATCTGGCAGCAAACACAGGGGAATATTGATGCTCTAGTTTCAGTGGTGGGGACGGGTGGAACCATTGCCGGAAACTCACACTATCTATCTGAGCAGCAACCCAATCTCGAAACTTGGTTAGTTGACCCAAATGGGTCCGGCATTTATTCGTTTCTACGTAATGGACACTATCAATCAACGGGAAGTTCGTTCACGGAAGGCATAGGGATCATGCGAACGGTTGAAAATTTCAGGCAGGCAAAAATCAATCGTGCAATCACGCTTCCCGATCAGGATTTGGTGACGATATCCCGCCTTGTTGCGGAACATGACGGTATTCTTCTAGGAAGCAGTTCGTCGTTGAACGTAGCAGGTGCGCTATACGCTGCGGCTAGAATGGGGAAAGGGAAAACCATCGTTACATTTAGCTGTGACCTTGCTGAGCGCTCGTATTCGAAGCTGCACAACGAAACGTTTCTGAAAGAAAAAGAGATACAGCTTAATAAAGAAAACCTCTCTCAACTATGGGCTCGTTATCAAGCCGAAGATGGCAGTATGGTCGTCAACGTATAGTCGCTTTAAGTTAGTAACAGCCAGTGGTCTGCCAGCTCTTTCGTTAGCGCTGAACATCCGGTTAGAGCTAAACATCCGTTAGCACCAAATCCGGCACTATTGCTTGTTATTAGGGTAGTGAATCACATTATGAAATACGGCGTTTCCTTCACCGATATTTTTGTAGGCATGGGTCTGGTTGGCATTGAAGCGAACGGCTTGTCCTGCGCGTAACGTATGCCACTCATCATCAAACATCACGGCCATCTCTCCTGAAATGCATAAGATGTGCTCAGTGACGCCTGCGTTATGTGGGGCGGATTCATGCTGGTAATCGGGTGCTAGGGTGAGTTCGAATATTTCAAATCCTAGTGCTTCCTCAAAAGGAAACAACAAACTGACGAAAAAGCCAATGTTGTATTCCTCATGTCTTAGTTCGTTTGCGTCTCTGAATAAACTCGTCAGTTCACTGTTTGGGCTAGCAGTGATAAAGCTTGAAAGTGACACCTCGAACCCAGAAGCTATTTGCCAGAGCTTAGCGACTGTCGGGCTGGATTCTCCACGTTCAATTTGTCCTAGCATTGCTTTGCTTACGCCAGTTTCTTTCGCTGTTTTGTCTAAGCTCCAGCCTTTTTGTTGGCGAAGGCGTTTCAAATTAACACCAACTTTAATTTCTGTTTGCATATTTTCTCTAAAAGTTTTTACAAATAAGTTGTGCGTTATAGCGCACAGTGCTAGGTTTGTTCTATGGACGTTATAACGCACGCAGGAAGAGATTAACATGACTAAGCTAAAATTTTCTCACGTCAGTACCGGCTTTATCGCTGTTTTCATTGGTTATGCGAGCGCTGCGGCGATTATTTTCCAAGCGGCAATGAGTGCTGGAGCAACCGAAGAACAAGTGGCGTCATGGTTTTGGGCGTTGGGAATTGGCATGGGCGTAACCACAATACTGCTTTCGTTTCATTACAAGAAGCCTGTGGTTACAGCGTGGTCGACGCCTGGAGCGGCGTTGTTAATCACATCGCTTGAAGGGCTGACAATGAATCAGGCTGTGGCCGTGTTTTTGTTCAGTTCGATGTTGATCACGTTAGTTGGATTAGCGGGGATATTTGAGAAAGTCCTAAAACAGATCCCAACATCGATTGCCTCTGCGATGCTCGCGGGGATTCTATTGCAATTCGGTTTGGGTTTGTTCACGTCGCTAATGGAAGAGGCACAAGTCGTAGCGGTCATGCTTGCTGTATTTATTCTGGCGAAAGCGCGGTTAGGAAATTTACTGATCCCAAGCATTTTCATCATCGCACTGGTCATGTGTGTGGGTTTTGGCAAACTCGATGTTAGTCAGGTAACTATGGGATTAACGACCCCGGTGTTCATTACGCCCGATTTTGAGTTCTTTTCGTTGTTCAGTGTCGGTATCCCACTGTTTATCGTGACGATGGCTTCACAGAATTTACCGGGATTTGCGGTTCTAAAAGCGAACGGATACCAAGTCGATTCATCGAAGATCATTACTACCACTGGGGTGACAGGTTTGATCTTCGCACCATTTGGCGGTTTTGCGTATAACCTTGCAGCGATTACGGGCGCTATTTGTATGGGCCCGAATGCGGATAGTAATCCAAAGACACGTTACATGGCGGGGATCTGTATGGGCGGGTTTTACTTGTTAGCTGGCGTGATGGGTATGTCATTTGTGTCGCTGTTTAGCGCTGTGCCCTCCGAGATTGTCATTGCGGTTGCTGGCTTAGCGGTGATGCCGACCTTGATGAATTGTTTAGCTGTTTCGATGGCAGACACCCACTATCGAGAGCCTGCGCTGCTTACTTTCTTATTCACTGCTTCTGGTACTAATTTACTGGGAATCGGCAGTGCATTTTGGGGTTTGTGCATCGGGTTGTTTTGTTGCTGGTTACACAATTACAAAGCTAAGTCGCGTGGAGCAAACAAGACTTCGCAAACTTCGTCGTAATCAAACGACCCAAGATTAGGATCAGGTTCGCTGTGAATTAGAAACACCAGCAAGTTGTTTGAGTAGCAAGCCCAGTCATACTCGTGACTGGGCTTGCTTACAAAGGAATAAAGCTATTTAACTTCGTATCTCAGTAGCACTTCATTATCGAGAACGACATTTGTCGACCAGATAAAGCTTGCGCCAGCACCACTGAATTTTTCGATAAAGTTCATGTACGCTTTTTTATTGTTCACGCCAATATCGTCTTCTGAGTATACCGATGCTAGAGGCCAAGATGTTGAATCGAACTCTTGGTTCATCCAGTTGGTTGGTGTTTCCCAATGAGCGGCGTAGGCATCTTGACCGTGGTCAGTTCCTTCCGTGGTGCAGCTTTCAGAAAGACGCTTCCCGTCCACTTCACTCAAACAAGTCAGGTCATAAATCGGTGAGGTATAAAAGGTTTGTGCTTGCCAGTCTGGACCTGTCACGGTTCCGTCACTAAAGCTCGCGATAAAGCCACCATCACCAGCGTGGTATGCCTTTCCGCGGTTATCTTCGCTGCCAAGACCTAGGTTTTCTTCCCAATCAATCACTTTCACCGCAATCGTGTAAGGCTTCTTCACCTTAAATTTGACGATGTTTGAGTTAAACGGTGTGAAAGGAACGGTGTCTACCGCGATTAACTTGCCGTTGATATAAAGTTCGAAATAGTTATCGGCAAAAATATAACCTGTTATTTCCTCACCGTCTTGATCCACAACAGCTACCGGTACAGAGCTTTGATCGACTTCGGCTAGGCTGCTTGGTGTGGTGTTTGAGCACTCTTCATAAAGATCAAAGGCTTTTGGCCCTGTCGCAAAGTTGTTCTTGGCTGGAACCGTCCAAACCTTTCCTTCTGAGTCCATAATTTCCCCGACGCCCGCCACTCGGCTACGTCCGTTTGCACACTCAAAGAGATTCGATTCAACAGTGGTCGCCACACCTTGAGTAATACTCGCTGAGCCTTGGTAATCACTGATGTTGCTGACCGAAGGCGTATCTGATGATGGTGAGCAGCCTGTAGCGAGCAAAGCAACCGATGAAAGGGCAAGGGCTTGATATTTTTTGATGATCATTGATTGGGTATCCGAGAAGGGGTTATTTAAATAAGCGTGGTTCAAAATAAGCCAAGTGCAAGTAAGTTAATTGAAAACAAAGCTATTTCAAACAAATCCGAGCTAAGTAGCTAAGTAAGCCGTGATCTCATAGCTAACAGCTGGAGCGACGAAACTAAGCAAGAGCCAAAATATTTGTGAGGTGCCACGCTTGTTATCTGATAAGGCATATATTACCCGTACAAATGTAAACAAGCGTAAAGCTGAGTAAGCATGCGCAAAACAGCGCTTTTATAGGATGATCACATCAGCTTGCGCGGAGCTTGAAAAATACTTAGAACGAAGCGGTTTCAGGTTGTGATTGAGATAGTATTTTGCTACAAAACGCGCATAATCTCGCTATACAACATTTAAAGAAGAATTTACCTATGACTACCTTTCAATACTACTTTCACCAACTGCCTTGCTTCGACTGTAAAAAAACGACAGTAAGTACTGATCTTGGTTGGTTAACGCCTGCGATGAAAGACGATGCTATCGCACAAGTGACAGCAACACTTGCACAAGGCGAGGTTACTCCTGATCTTTCAGCGGACGTGGTTTGTACGAAAGATGAAGCGCGTGAGTATTTACTACTGAACTTCTTCGGTTATTCAGAAGAAGAGCTAGCAAGCGGAATCGAAGCGGATGATGAAAAAGAAGTGGCAGACGAAATCGCAGAGCTACTTGAAGAAGGTAAAGACACCATCACCTTCGAACATGAGATTGCTCTTCAGTGCTGCGCAGACTGCGATGTTGAAGACGAGTCAAACTAAGCTTTTGTATTAAGAGTATTAAACTAAGTACTCTTATTAAGGTTCATCATGCAGCTATGATGTTCTAATGATGAAAGGCGTTAGCGAATTGAAGTTCGCTAACGCCTTTTTTGTCTCTCTGCTTCTTATATAAGCGACATTAAACCTTAAGATGTTGTGCCTTCTGTAATGCCTTGTTTGCTCAGTTGCGAAAGGATCTCAGCGGTTTTCTCTCTGAATAAATCTCTCAGTAGACGCACAGTAGGGGTGATGGATTGACGACTTGGACACACTAACCACAGCTCGGTAGGTGTCGGCTTAAATTCAGGCATAACTTTAACCACTTCGCCTGAAAGCAGGTGAGGAGACATGTCTAGACAAGATTTTATTGCCACCCCTTTACCTGCGATACACCAACGTCTTACAAGGTCTGCGTCGTTCGAAGCGCGATTTCCTTTTAGTTTCACTTTATGATCTTGAGTACCATCGTTAAACACCCACTCGTCTTGCAACATGTCATGGAGTTGGTAAAGCAAACCATTGTGCTGAGCTAAGTCACTCGGGTGTTTTGGTGTGCCCATTTCAGCCAAGTATTCAGGAGCCGCACACAATATCCTCGGCACATCGCATATCTTGAAACCATACATGTTCGCATCGGTCGGAGAGCCGTAACGCAGCGCCATATCGACGGAATCTCGGTAGAAGTCGATATTGCTATCGCTGATGCTAGTGCGAAGCGTCGCCTTTGGGTATTCAAGCAAGAACTCATCTAACCAAGGTGTGATTAGGTTGCGTCCTAGATCTGATGAAAGCGCTATGCGAATTTCACCGTCAAGAATACCAAGCTCTTCGCGCATGTTGAGCTTCGCTTGCTCCAACATCTTTAAGGCTTGTTCGCATTCCGGTAAATAACGCTCGCCAGCTGAAGAGAGCCTTAGGTGGCGCGTGGTTCTTACAAATAACTCCGCACCGAGTGCCGCTTCAACACGTTTTACCGCTGCACTTGCTGTGGCAGTACGCATATCGAGGTTGGTGGCTGCAGCGGTGATACTGCGAAACTCCGCCACTTTCAAAATGACCTGTAAGTCTTCAAGAAGCATTTCGTTTCCCTGTTCTGAACCTTGAATCGGTTGTTCGGTTACCCATAAATTAGGCATTTTCAAATTGCTAATCTTAGTATTTTTCCTGCGCATATACATCTTACTATCAAAAATTATTTGAGAATTATTCAAATATTAGGCGGTTTATCTAGAGTGAGAATTGACTAAGATTAACTCGTCTAATTCAAGGAGAAAGCACAATGTCACTACCATCAAAAATGAAAGCTATCGGATTTACTCAATCACTTGCGATTACAGAACAAGACAGTTTGTTTGAGTTTGAAACGAGTCTGCCAGAACTAAAAAATAATGACTTGCTGGTAAAAGTGAGCGCGACTTCTATCAACCCTGCTGACGCAAAAATTCGTATTCGTAATGCCAAAGACAAAACTCTTGAGCAGCCAAAAGTGCTGGGCTATGACGCAGTCGGTGAAGTTGTTGGCAAAGGTGCTGACGTTGAAGGCTTCAAAGTCGGTGACCGTGTGTACTATGCGGGTGACGTAACACGCATGGGTGCTAACGCAGAATACCAAGCTGTGGACTACCGTATTACCGCTAAAGCGCCGAAGAGCCTTTCTGATGAAGCTGCAGCCGTTATGCCACTAGCAACGCTTACGGCTTGGGAAGCATTGTTTGACCGCTTGCGTGTTCGTCCTGAAGAGAAAAAGTCTATCCTGATCATTGGTGGAGCAGGCGGTGTTGGTTCAATTACGATTCAACTGGCTAAGCAACTGACCAACCTAAATGTTATCGCAACAGCTTCAAGACCTGAAACGGAGCAGTGGGTAAGAGATATGGGAGCGGACTATGTGGTGAACCACCGTAACCTTGTTGAGTCTGTGCGAGAGCAAGGCATTCAACATGTTGACTACATTTTCAATGTTGCTGATACAAAAGGGCACTGGGATGCGATGGTTGAGTTGATCGCACCGCAAGGCATGATCAGTTCGATTGTTGAATTTGATGGTGGCATTGACTTATCAGCGCTGCAAGGAAAATCAGCAGGCTTTGTTTGGGAGCTGATGTTCACGCGTTCATTGTTTAACACCGAAGATATCCAGAAGCAGCAAGACATCCTATTCCAAGCCGCGAATCTGATTGATTCGGGCCGTATTAAAACGACTCTAACCACGACCCTAAATGGCTTTAGTGTGGATACAATCAAAGATGCACACCAACGCATTGAGAGCAGTGCCTCGATTGGTAAAACTGCCATCAAATACTAATTGCTGATGTTTTAATCCGTCGTTGTTTTGAGTCGTTGACGGTTTAAATAGAAGAAGCCCCTGATATCTGATTGCTAGTCAAAAGGTATCAGGGGCTTTTGTTTGTTTTCAGTTTAGTCAGTTTAGTCAGCTTCTGGTGATGTGATAGGTTGCGATGTTTTGAAGTGAAGCTGTATTAGGTCTAGCTCAAAAGGCGATGGCTGTTTGTCTGCAATCAAAAAGCCGATTTGTTTGATGTCTCGTGCCTTAAGTTCCGGTGCATCGCTCAGTAGCCTACCTCTGAATACCGCTTGAAAATCATTGAAGTGGAACACCTTGTTAAGTTGCTGTCCCTTAAAGGTATCAAAATCGTGTTTGTATTGAACTCGATTGCCGTCCTTCAATGTTGTAAACCTCAGTTGGTAGGTGCGACCATCACCAAAGAATAATAGCTCTGCACTATCTATTTCATGGGCAGGTGATTCAATGGAGCGCTTTACAGAACTGAAACCACCATTGTTTTCTAACGATAGCTCGCCCCTAAATCGACTCATATCATCAAGATAAATGAGCCCGCCCGTTGAGATGCCACCCATTACATCGTCGTTGGTCGCTGTCCAATTCTTGTGTTCGTTCGGTTGTATAAAATCAATCATACCTATGCCTGCTACAGATACTTGAGACCATAAAAAGGAGAGGCTGAGTACTAGCCAAAAAGGGTGTCTTCGCTTAAGTAATGAAGCCGTTTCGTTCATGATTGTCTCCGTTACCCGTTAGTCTGTTCGCGTTTTATGGAGAAGGTTCAGTGGCAAGCATACCCATACAATGCTCAATAAATTCAGAGTAATTTGAAGCGTTGTCGTACTCAATTTTTAGCGAACCGTGAAACATCAGCGTCACCGTGACGTCTTTATAGCTTAGCCAACAGGTGTAACCGTCGTAATCATGCCAAGCCGTCATTTCGCCCACTAGATATTTGTTGTCCCGTTGCTCACCGGAAGAGCGAATAAACTCAAATACTCTGAGAAATTCAATAATGGTGATTCTGTTGTCCATGTGTTACTCCCGCTGCGTTATCTTTGAGAATAGGCTGATCTTTGGTGTTTAGATTGCCTACGTCTTTCTTTCATATCCTTACGGCTTACCTCTGTGCCCCGATCACTGAAAGGGTCTTACCTTCTCGATAAACCGCTGTTTTCTAATATTTCATCATCATTCCATACATCTGTTCAATCCAGAGCGAAGCGTGCGTAACAAACTCGAATAACAACGTTAACCCTCAAGATAAAGACGAGCTTAATTTGCGTTTATGGTGGTTAATTAAAATTAGAGTCGATAGGATAAATAGCATCGGAGCCTTGTTATTGGCTGAAATGGAATCTACAGAAAGTGCGTGTCAACATGATAGAAAAACTGAAAAAGGAATGGTTTCTTGTAGGGATGGTGGTGGCTATGGTCGTTTCTGTTTTTACGCCGGATTGGGGCAAATCGGGTGGGGTACTTCATCTCGATACGGTGACTGTTCTCGGCATCGCTTTGGTGTTTTTCTTACACGGTTTGGGTTTGTCTCCCAAAGCCATTCTTGAGGGGCTTTCGAATTGGAAGCTGCATGTTTTTGTACAAAGCGCGACATTCTTAGTTTACCCACTGCTTTGGGTGATATTCGGGCAAGGCTTTGTCGCTTATATGCCAGCAGCTCTGGCCTTTGGTTTCTGTTACCTCTTCGTATTACCGAGTACGATTTCGTCTTCGGTCGCGATGACGGTGATTGGAAAAGGAAACCTACCGGGTGCGATATTCAATGCATCACTTTCTAGTATTTTAGGCGTGTTCATTACGCCTCTACTGATCCAGCTCTTTATGGGGTTGGAAGGTGCAGAGCTAAACCTGATGGAATCGGTGATCTCTATATCTAAAATGCTGCTATTGCCAATGATTGTCGGCCAGTTGATGCGCCCGTTACTTTTTGAATGGACTCAGAAACACAAGTCAGTGGTCAATAAGTTAGATAAATACGTGATACTTCTGATCGTCTACAGTGCTTTCTGTGACTCTATTGAACACGGTATTTGGAGCGACTTTTCACCAATGCTGTTGTTGCTGTCAGCGGTGATTTGTTTAGTGGTATTGATGGTGATGGTACACGGCATTCAATGGAGTGCCCGAAAGGTTGGATTCAATCATCAAGATGAAGTCGCGGCAGTATTCTGTGGTACTAAGAAGACCTTAGCGGCAGGTATTCCTATGGCTAAGGTGATCTTTGCTCACAACCCTAATCTAGGGATGATATTACTACCAATCATGCTTTATCACCCGATTCAGATCTTTTACTGTGCAGTGCTAGCCAACCGTTACGCCAAGGTTGATACACAATCTAGTTAAACTTGTTTGTTGTTACAAGTACAACAGAAAAACGCCTTTCACTTCGCTGTGAAAGGCGTTTGTATTTGAATCTACTTCACTTTAATTAGAGTGCTTGAATCTGTATGAGCAAATGCGTTGTCGTAGATCTCTAAGCCTGTTGTTTGAGAGTACGTCAGCGTATCGTCTGAAATGCTAATGTTCATCGTGAAGCCCGTGGTGGTTGCGTTGTCCGTCATGTATTCGGACTCAGCGATGCCACGCTTAGACGCAACTAACGTCATTGTATCGCCAGCAGGGCCTTCTGCGGTGACACATGTGGTGCGTGGTACGCAGTAAGAGTTGTAGACGACCTGATTTTTTTGGTCGTAGATGAAGTAGCCACGTTGATCGTGGAACTTAGAGTCGTCGGCCTTTCTGAATACTTCTTGTTTGTAGTACAGAGCAACCAGATATTGATCGCTGGCATTGGTTGCATCTGCCGCAACCTCAAACGTCATTACTTCATAGAATGGTGTAACCGCGGGACCACCTGCACCCACTTCTGTGCCTTCTTGGCCTGGAGAAATATCAACGCCGCCAGTTTCGACTGATTTCCATGTGCCGACTAACTTTGCGAGTGGACCAAAATCCATACCATTGATTGTGTTGTGGTCGGCTACTGCTGGAGCCGAGATTACCGCTGCGATACCAAGTGCTAATAATTTTTTCACTTTAACTTCCTTTTTTGTAATTATCTGACCACATTAAAAGTAAGGTTATTGTGAAGCCAATTTATTAACCCAGATCAGTGTTCTTGGTTAATATGAAAGCGATTTGTAACTTGATGTATCAGTCAATAAGAGAATATTAATGCGGCTAAATATTGAACGAATAGCTGTGATTTGTTCATCGAGGTTTAATTCAAAATTGCATTAGTCTGAGCCTTATTAATTTTGCTATTACACATTTCAAATTCTCATGTATGATGTGCGCCCATAATTGTATGACAAATGTGTAATCTTACTCCTGTATGAATAAAGCTGTTAACCACGCCATTTTGCTTTTGGTGCTCGCAAACCTACTTGCGTCTTTTTCAGACGTATCATTGAAGATACTGAATGGCGAAGTCCCTACGTTCCAGTACGTGTTTATCCGTCAGCTATTGAGCGTGATCTTGTTGCTTCCATTTTGGTTAAAGTTACCGAGAGAGACGCGTATGAAAGGCGGTTGCCGAATCAACTTCTTAAGGGCTCAATTTATCTTAGTGGGGAGTGGCTGCGCGATGATCGCCATTACACACCTTACTTTGGCGACAGCAAACGCGATGTTCTACGTTGGACCAATCCTTATGCTGCCTTTGTCGATCGTGCTGTTGAAAGAAAGGCCGACATCTTCAAAAGTGATCGCGACCCTGATTGGTTTTGTGGGCGTATTAATCGTGTTACGCCCTGAACAATTTCATTGGGCGGCGATTGCTGGGCTAGGCAGTGCGCTTGCGATGGGCGTGGGTAATATCTTGATTAAACGCTTGAATGCAGAGCAACACATCATCTCAACTCTGTTCTGGACCAGCATTATGACTCTGCCACTTGCACTGGCATTAGCGCTGCCAACTTGGTCTGCGCTCGAATGGCGTCATGTTGGTTGGATCATGGCAATCAACTTGTTCGTACTTGGATACCATGCGCTTGTGGTGGTGGCTTACAAAAAAGCACCGGCCAACCAGATTGCGCTCGCCGAATATTCTGGGTTGGTGTTCGTAACATTGTTTGGTGTTATGTGGTTCGATGAGATTCCAGACATCCTGACGCTGGTGGGCATTAGTCTCATCGTTATTCCAATGATGCCGATTAAATGGAAGAAGGTTTTCAAGTGGAGAGACCGAGCCGCTTTAGAAGTTGAGGTTACTCCGCCTAAACCATAGCGGCTTGTCTCTCAGTCATTCTGGATTCCAAATAAACCACATCAGGGAAGGTCGTCTAAACTTAGGGTTTGTATCGCTTCAAAATACGACAATTTGGGCTCTAAAAACGTTCTCGAAATAAATGCAAATTAGTGCTTTACCTCAACTTAACTTGAGGTATTAGGATGTGCAACGTTGCTTACGAGAATACTTTAAGGAGAGAAGAATGATCCAACTTGAACATGTGAATTTAGTCGTCAAGGACATCCCTGAAATGCTGACTTTCTATAAAGCGGCGTTTCCACACTGGTACGTTCGTGATGAAGGAAAAGGTGAATGGTCAGGCAAGCCACGTAACTGGCTGCATTTTGGCGACGAGTACCAATACATCGCATTGAGTGATCACGGTGAGGGTGAAAACAGAGATTTGGCAGGGCACTCTGTTGGCCTCGCGCACTTCGCTTATGTGACCAATAATATCGAAAGCGTCACTCAACGTCTTATCGATGCGGGTTTCCCGATTGCTAAACCTGGCGCTGAAGAACCTTATCGAAAAAATGTCTACTTTGTGGATCCGGCAGGCTTTGAAATCGAGTTCGTTGAATACCTAAGTGATGACCCTAAGTTACGAAATGCCACGAGTTAGTTACGTAATACGCCGCTTTGTTAAAGTTGGTTAGCTGAATGAAAGCGCGCTAGAGAGCATTTATAGAAAAGGGCATTGTGGAATAATCCGCAATGCCCTTTTTAGGTCTATGCAATAGCTGATTATTTAGCTGATGTTTAGCTCAGTTGTTGGGTTGTTTATTTAGCCTTAAAAGGCACCAACAGTTGTTTGCCAAACACATTAATCAGCGCGCCAGTCACAATCAGGCCACCGCCTAGATAAGTCCAAACCGATGGAATTTCATTAAAGATCCACACGCCTAACAGTGCCGAGAAGACGATCTGGACGTATGAGTAAGCCGAAGCTTTACCCGCCGCTTGAGTCTGCATCGCTTTGGTCAAACCGTATTGGCCTATCTGAGTGAAAATACCGACTAACACGAGCATCACGGTTAAGAATAGACTTGGCCATACAAAGTCGTTCCAAATAAGGACTGTCGATATTGGCAGAGCAACCAGTGGGAAGTAGAAGATGATGACAGAGCTGTCTTCCGTCTGGCTCAGCTTTCTCACAATCACATAAGCAATTGAGCTACCAAACGCACCACATAACGCCACCATAATGCTGAATAGCGGTAACTCGCTGCTCGCGCCACTGTTCATACTTGGTTGTACCATCACTAATAGCCCAGCTAGGCAGAACGCAATGCAGATCATGGTCGATTTTTGGACGCGTTCTTTCAGAAATAACACGCCAAGTAGGGCGGTAAATACAGGATGAACGTATTGTAGAATGGTCGCTTCGGCTAATGGCAAAGTGGTCACAGCGTAGTAAACACACATCAAGGCTGCTGTACCAACTGCGCCTCGAACAAACAACAAAGGTTTGTTATTTCCCCAGATCGAAATGCCTTTTCGCTTAACGTCGATATAACTGATGATCAAAGACACCAAAGCCCTTGCTGCAACAATTTCGAATACAGGAATGCCATAATTGCTGATGTATTTCACACAAGCTGACATCAGTGCGAATCCAAAAGCGGAGAGGATCATGAATCGAACCCCAACAGGGATTTGTGAAAAAGAGAAAGAAGACATAAAAATATCAATCGGTTGAGGGAACAGGAATCATAACTTAGTTTAGAAGAGCCGACCAAAGTCTTTGTCCTGTTCTATTACACCAAACCATTGATATTGCTGTGCGAGTACTTTCAGCAACTCGATCTCTTTTGTTGTCTCTTCTCTAAGCCATTCAATAAGGTCGTTGATGATAGGCGTGTGACTACGCTGGTGCATGAAGTAAGTCCAAGCACTGTGTTGGATTTTTGCATTTCTAGGGCAGTACAAGAAGCCTCGTTGGAGATCTTGTTGAACTAACAACAGATCCGTGACCGTAACCCCTTCACCGGATAGACAGGCACTGAGCGCCATATCTAAAGACAAGAAGCTGGTATTTCTGACAGGTTTCTTTGGTGGGAATTCAACATCGGCCAGCCACACTTTCCAGTCGTGATGATCTAAGGTTGGATGCAGCCTTGGCAAGGTTAAGATTGAATCAAGGTCGGTGTCTTTGGTGGTTAAACTAGTAGAGCAAACCGGCGCCATGAACTCTTCACGCAAGAAGGTAATGTCAGGTGCCTTGTCATAGCGTTTTTTGAAACGCGTGTGGAAGATCAGTAGATCATACTCACTACTATTAATCGATTCGTCTTCCTCAATCACAGGAACAATGACGATCTCATGATCTTGATAACGCTCGTTTAATTCCCGAACTTTGGAGATCAATACTCGCGTCGCGAAACTCAGAGTCGCTTTGATCACGATACGCTTCTGCTTGGGCTCACTCCAAGAGGCGATAACAGCTTCGATATTACCGTAGCTTTCTCGCAAAGCCACATACAAATCATGACCTTGTACCGTTAATTCTATGGCTCGATGCTTACGAATAACCAGTGATGCGTTTAACTCATCTTCAAGCTGTTTGATCTGTCGGCTGATCGCACTTTGTGTCACATGCAGCTCTTCGGCAGCCAGAGTAAAGCTCATCAGCCTTGCGGCAGCTTCAAAGGCTTTTAAGCCATTATGTGATGATGGCAAGCTAGGATATGGGGTCATAATTCGTTCGCATGAGTTTATGGAATGTTAGAGTCGCAAATTTATCAATTGAACGCCAGCCTCATCGATCGTATTTTGGGCGAAATTAACTGAGGCGCTCATGAAAAAAATACTCACTCTTGCATTCCCTTTGATCATTTCACAGCTGATCTCTATGGCTTTAGTCCTTACTGATGTTTGGATGATGTCGCGTATCAGTGTGTCAGCCCTTGCGGCTGGTGGCTTAGGTGCCTCAATCTACTTTTTCATCTTCATTATTGCGAGCAGCACCGTGGGTTGTGTCGCGAATTTGATTGCGATCGCTTATGGTCAGCGAGTAGCTCGCCCTGAGTTTGGTAATACTCAAATTAGATTGGCGGTGAAAGGCGCAACCATGTTGGCATTCGTGCTCAGCGTGACCTTAATGGCCAGCTTCTGGTTTGCTCCGTTGGTATTAGAAGCAGCCAAACAGCCACCAGAAGTGATCACTTTAGCCATGGAATATGTCCATGCTTTGAAGTGGGTAATGTTGCCTTCGCTTATCTTGTTGGTACTTCGTGGCTTAACCAGTGCGTTTGGCAACGTGCGCTCCATTCTTGTGATGTCGATTATCACCGTAATTCTGAATGTGCCAGTGAGCTACTTTCTCACCTTCCAATTAGACATGGGCTTAACAGGTTTAGGGCTTGGTACGGCTATCGCGGCATTTATCGTGATGGTTGGATATACGGTTTGGGTATTTAAGCGTGACGAGTTTAAGCAGTTCGCCCCTTGGCTAAATACAGAAGAGTATTCAATCAAGTTGATGAGCCCATTGTTGTTGATGGGTCTACCTATCGGCTTGGCTGCTTTACTTGAGCATGGCTTGATTTACGGTGGCACCTTGATGGCGGGCACGATCAGTATTGCTTCTCTAGCGCTGCACCAAATCTTGCTGCAATGCTTAAGCTTTACGTGGAACTTCAACTTCGGTTTCTCGCAAGCTGCCGCAATTTTAGTAGGCCGTGATTATGGCGCGGGCAACTACGAAGGCATCAAAAGAACCTCGATTCAAAGCTTCATATTGGTGTCGGTGTTGAGTGTGGCGTTGTCGGCCGTGTTCATTATATGGCCTGAGATGATCGCTTCTATCTTCAAGTTAGACGATGGCACGGGTGCTATGACTTCACTACTGGCTTCTGTGATTTGGGTCGTTGCTTTGTGCTTTATTGTTGATGCTTGGCAGCTACTGGCGATTAACCTGCTAAGAGGCATGAAGATTGTCTCTATGCCAACCGTGATGACTGCCATCGGTTACTGGGTATTTGGCTTGCCTGCGGCTTGGTATTTGATGCCTAAGTTCGAATTGGCAGGGATTTGGGGCGGAATCGGTGTTGGCTTAGGCGTGACAGGTATTCTGCTGCTTATCCAATTGATGCGTGTCATTCAAAAGAACAACCAATCTCCAGATTTGTCGAATCATGCTTATACGTGATTTGCTTGTGATGCTCGCCTTTACCATGGAACCTTGAACGATAAACGTTGTATTGCTGACCGAGAACTATCAATTACCAACAATGACCTATAAGCCCTAAATTGCGTACTTCGTAATTTAGACCTTGGTCTTACAGAAACCGAGCTAAAAGGTGACTAGAATGATTTGAGTTGCTCACCGTTTTATCAAGGAATACACAAATGGAAGTTGGATTGTTCTGGGCTGAAAAAGGAATGTTAGTGCTTGGCGCACTGTTTGTTTTGACGAGCATGATGCAGTACGGAAGACGCAGTAGCGATTGGAAAGGCGTGATTACGATGTTCTACAAGCGTATCCCAATGAACATCGCCGAATACAAATGGTATCGCCTGGGGATCGCGTTGTTGGTATTTGCTGTGATCATACGTTTCGCATTACTGATTTTATGGCCTTCATATCAGTTCTAGTTCTCTTGCATTAGCTTTGTTGGATAGCTCTCTATCATGGCTACATAAAGCCGTTCAATGAATGAGTCAGTCGAGCCTTAATAAACCCGCTTGTTAAGGCTGCTGTTAAATATAATAGTGCTATTACTCAACAGCAAGGATTGGCTATTACCTTTGTAGCATATTGTTTTTCATGAAGAATAATGCGAAATAATAGCTTACCCACCTGTTTCATCATTCTTACTAATAATCTGCACATAAATCCATTCACCCCGTACCTGATACCATAATGTTCTGTTACACTCGGTCGAATTAGCTTTAATTTGTCAGTGGTGCATTTATGTCGTTCCCAGTTCTTATATGTGATGATTCTGCGTTAGCAAGGAAGCAGATGGCTCGGTCACTGCCTAGTTCTCTAAATGCAGATATAACTTTTGCTGTTCATGGGCTTAATGCACTTGAAGAGCTCGCTAAAAACCAATTCAAATTGATGTTCCTCGACCTAACCATGCCGGAATTAGACGGCTATGGCACATTGGAAGAGATGCAACGTTTAGGCGATACCACGCCAGTTGTCGTTGTTTCTGGTGACATACAACCAAAAGCACAACAGAAGGTGCTGGATCTTGGCGCCAAAGCATTTTTGCAAAAGCCGATCGATAAAGAAGCGCTAAAAGCCATTTTACGTGAGCATGTCGAGCCGCCAAAACAACCTCAAATCATTACCCCAACCGCTTTAGAACTGCCAATACTTCGCAGACGCGATATCTATATGGAAGTCGCGAACGTAGCGATAGGCCGTGCCGCTGATGCACTGGCTCGTCACTTTAATGTGTTTGTTCACCTACCGCTGCCGAACGTTAACATCTTCGAAGTGAGTGAATTGCACATGGCACTTCGTGACCTAGCGGATAACGACCAAGTGTCGGGTGTTTGCCAAGGCTTCAGTGGAGAAGGCATTGCAGGTGAAGCGCTAGTTTTGTTGAGTGATTCCAGTGTGAGCGATCTTAAGAAGCTCATGAAGGTGCCAACAGAAAGCGAGCAGCTAGAAGAATTAGAGTTGTTGATGGATGTATCGAACATCTTAGTCGGCTCATTCTTGAATGGGTTAGGGGAGCAGTCGGAAGTTCGTTTCTTCCAGAGCTCTCCTGTGCTGCTAGGTCAACACATCTCGATTGATTCGGTGATTGAAAATACCAGCGGCTCATTTAAAAAGACCATGACGTTCGAAGTCAGCTACAACATCGACGGCACTTCTATCCGTTGTGACCTTCTGTTTATGTTCGTTGATGAGTCTCTGCCTCTTCTAGACAACAAATTGGCCTACCTAATGGAGGAGTTTTAATATGCTGAATCTTCCTGCTGAATTTGAACAGTTCCACTGGATGGTCGACATGGTTCAAAACGTCGATATGGGGCTGGTGGTTATTAACCGTGATTTTCAGGTACAAGTCTGGAATGGTTTCATGACGCACCATAGTGGTAAGCAATCGCATGATGCGATCGGTAAGTCGATCTTTGAGTTATTCCCTGAAATTCCTGAAGAGTGGTTTAGGCTTAAAACAAAACCGGTTTATGACCTAGGCTGCCGTAGCTTCATAACGTGGCAACAAAGGCCTTATCTGTTTAAGTGCCGCAACGTGAGGCCAGTAACTCAGCAAGCCGACTTTATGTATCAGAACGTCACGCTTAACCCGATGCGTTCTCCAACGGGGCAAGTGACATCCTTGTTCTTGTCGATTCAAGATGCGACTGCTGAAGCTCTGATGTCTCAGAAAAAGGCTTGACGTACCTTAAGGTGAAAATTGAATCGCCTTATAAGAGCACTCTGAAAACCAAATAAAAATGGCCAAGGTTAATCCCCTTGGCCATTTTTGTATCTGATCCTGTAGTAATGAGTTCGAACTAAAGAAAGGCGTTCCGTGTTCGTTAACTTTAGTCGAGTTGTTGTTAGGCTCTATCAACAGCGGCTTGTATCCGCTGGGTTCTCATAAATAAGCGCATCTAACCTGCCATATTTTGTGGACTTTACCCCGCTCATCCAAGTTTCGAACGTGCTAATCGATCTTGCCTTTGTACTTTATAAATTTCAGGGCTAATGAAAGAGGGCTGAGATCGGCACTCGAAGCGAAAAAAGTCAGAAAAAAATGAAATTATTTAAGAAAAAACGCATTTTTTGATTCAAGAAAAGTGTGATTTTTATGTGATTAAAGGGCACTTTTTTCACAAATTTGCCTTATCGAAGATTTTTTCGCCGAATTTGCAAGGGAAACGTTTGCGCAATAAACCGACAGCGTTTGCGTGAATATGTTGTTAAGTTATTAATTACTATGAATTTAGTAGGAAATGACGGGCGGGAAGCTTTTACCAGATATGGAATCTTTGAGAGGATAGCACAAAAAAAAATGAAATATCAGACTTGCTGTTAGTAAATCACAGCCTATAATGCTGAAAACCGGAGCGTCTGCCAACGCTCCGGTTTTTTTGTGTCCGAAACTCAGTAAAGCGTCTGCCAACGCTTACCGAAAACGCACGACACGTAATATGATTACAGGACAAATTATCATGCGTATCGAACAAGAACTTAAGCTAGGTTTCAAAGATGTACTCTTCCGTCCGAAGCGTTCTACCCTTAAAAGCCGTTCTCAAGTTGAATTAACCCGCGATTTTACATTCAAGCATAGCGGTCGTCAATGGTCTGGTACTCCAGTAATTGCAGCGAACATGGATTCGGTAGCAAGCTTTGAAATGGCAGCTGCTCTAGCAGAGCACGGTGTTATGACTGCAGTACACAAGCACTACACAGTAGAGCAGTGGGCTGAGTTCGCAAAAACAGCAGACAAGAAAACGCTGAACAACGTATTTGTTTCAACAGGTACTTCTGAAGCTGAGTTTGAGAAAACTAAGCAAATCATGGCGCTGAGCGACGAATTCGTATTTATCTGTATTGATATCGCTAACGGCTACTCAGAGCACCTAGTTGAGTATGTACAAAAAGTACGTGCTGAATTCCCGACTAAAGTTATCTCTGCTGGTAACGTTGTAACGGGTGACATGGTTGAAGAGCTAATCCTAGCTGGCGCAGACATCGTTAAGGTTGGTATCGGCCCTGGTTCTGTTTGTACTACACGTGTTAAAACAGGCGTAGGTTACCCTCAACTTTCTGCAATCATCGAGTGTGGCGACGCAGCACACGGCCTTGGCGGCATGATCATCGGTGACGGTGGCTGTTCATGTGCGGGTGACGTATCTAAAGCGTTCGGCGGCGGTGCTGACTTCGTAATGCTAGGCGGTATGCTAGCAGGTCACTCTGAGTCAGGCGGCGAAGTTGTAGAGCAAGACGGTAAGCAATTCATGAAGTTCTATGGAATGTCGTCACAGTCGGCTATGGACAAGCACTCAGGTGGTGTTGCTAAGTACCGTGCTGCTGAAGGTAAAACTGTTTTACTTCCGTTCCGTGGCTCTGTTCACAACACAATTTCTGACATCCTTGGTGGTGTACGTTCAACTTGTACATACGTAGGTGCAGCAAAGCTTAAAGAGCTAACTAAGCGTACGACTTTCATCCGTGTACAAGAGCAAGAGAACAACGTATTCGGTAAAGAGTAATCTGAACGAGTTCGAATAGTTTGAAAATCAAGAGCCGCTAAAGCGGCTCTTTTTATAAAAGAGTGAGTTATTATCAGTGAAAGGGATAATAACTACGATGTTTTATCTTACCTTATAACAAGGAAATCGCTTCGAACTAACCAGTAGGCTATACAAGAACTTAATCTAGAAAGTTAGGTTTATATTGTAAGATATCAGATCTCTTCTTGTGTGTTTTTTAGTAGTGCAATGAATTTTTCAGCTGTTTGACTTAGTATCAAGTTGAGCTCTTCAGCTGAGCTTACGTCAGCTATATTGTCATCTAAATCATCCATAATTCGTTCTGCGTCGTCCTTTAATTGGGTGTTTACAGAGACCAGCCATATGAAGCTATCTCGAATTTTGTTTGTTTCTTCTAAGCCATAGCTTTCCCAAAAGTCATCAATATCTTGCCCATTTGCCCTGAACAACTGTGGTGCTTCATCTATAAAAGTAACGAAATGTTTTAGGCAGTTTGGGTAAATCACTTCTCTAAGCCAAAAAAGGTCATGGATAGACTCTTTCTTTTGTTTTTTTGTGAGTTTGTGAGTGTGCACAGAAGACAATACTGAGATTAGAACAGCAAAGCCTGCGAAGACAGTTTCAAGTGAAATTCCGTCATCATCTGAAGCCTTACCTTCTAATTTGAGTGTTATCGTAGAATCTTTCTTATCGACGTCGAAGTATGAATTTGATGGTTCAGCGAAAGCATAATGGCTGAGGCAGATTAAGAATAAACATAGCAAACGACTCATATCAATACCTAAAGAGCTCTAGCGGTCGTAATACTACGACGAATAGCTCTAGTGCATTCATTCTTGCTCTTCTCATTGAGGTCCGTTGTGTCTAGTCGGGCCATTAACTCTTCAATGTCGATCGATGAGCTTAGTTCTTGAAGCTCATTACTCATCAAACCAAGAAAGTATGAACTAGTTATCAACTGCTCTTGTCTTGCTACAAATTTGTAGCCATCAGCAAGTTTTATGCCAAGTAATTTATGCGCACGTTCGCCATTCTTTCTACCTGAAAGTAATTTCCCTTCAATCTTTGTGAAATCAATTTTTTGTTCAGACATATGTCATTCCTGCAGATTATCTAATGGAACAGTACTACCATTTAGTGGAATCCTAATATTAATCATGACCCCTGGGAAATGATTCTTATCCATTGTTCTTACGCATTTAGAACTTGGTGGGAATTTCAAAGATTGTTCCTCATTTAAAGGAATGTGTACATCTTCGCTTCCATCTTCATTTGCGGTTGTCTTGGAAGAGAGCTTCCCATCAAAATGGATTAAAGTAGAGCC
The DNA here is from genome assembly GCF_041475025.1 of Vibrio sp. 10N.222.49.C12. Classification (NCBI taxonomy): domain Bacteria; kingdom Pseudomonadati; phylum Pseudomonadota; class Gammaproteobacteria; order Vibrionales; family Vibrionaceae; genus Vibrio; species Vibrio sp. 10N.222.49.C12. The sequence goes on from NZ_JBFRVF010000055.1 coordinate 32,862, forward strand.
AGAAATAATATTCATCATAGCTCGATCTTTATGGTTTCCATTACCTCTAAGTTCAGTATAGGCTTTATATATTAATTCAAATGTCTCAATTAATCGAACGGTTCCTTGCCCTCTGGTTGGTTCCTCGTCTTTTTTTGAACTTATATTTCCTTGTAACGCAGCTACAGTTGTTAGGGCGTCGGAATCGAATGTAGCACTATGCCTATCTACGTAATCTTGCGCTAGCTTCTTGGCTGCGCTGGTTGTAGGTAGTTCATTGAATGTTTCGGCAATTGAGTGACCAATGTTCATGACCATGAGTTCAAAATACCTTTGGCTCTCGTGGCTACAGTTTAAATAGCTTCTGACGTACCAATTAGGAGCCGTTCGGTGACAGTGTTCTTCCGCATTGTCTAATACTTCAGCTAAACACATCTGTAATTCAGCTTGTACATCATCGTGCATCTTCAAAGCCAGAACTTTTAAGCCATCACAAAAGCTATCAATGCACTCTTCAGCGACGTTTGTTTTTGCATCATCCGCTGTAGCACTAGCAGACTCAAATTTGTTGCTTTCGTTTCTGTATACAAATGAACCTTTGGATGTAGTTAAAGGTTCACCCGCTAGTATTTTTGCATGATTAAGCTCTGCGACGATTCCTGCTTCATGGATTAGCTCATGAGTAGCAATTTGTTCACTAATTGTTCCTTTCAATTGTAAAGGATGTTTCCCTTGTGCTCTAGCTCTGCATAAGTCAGTTGCAAGAATACCGAGTAAAGCTTCGCTTGCCATACAGGTGTTTTGTGATTTGTGAGAAAATTGAATCCTTTTGACGTGCTTTGAAGTTGCAGCAAAAAATAGCTCACTTAAGCCAGAAAAAACGTTTTCAGGATTATTATAGATGTCAAAGTTCTTTGGGACAGGGAATTTATATGTCCCGGATCTACACGATTTTTTACTCAAGGCTTTGCGTTCTAGATGTAGTTTATTGAACTCCTTCGCAATTTTTGCCCCTTGGATATCTGCAACGTGAGAAACAGGTTTTGAAGTCTCATGTGTATTGGAAGTTACATTATCGTTGTTAGGTTGATAGTTTTTCTTAGTTCTTAAATGTCTTTTCCAACGATGTCTTTGTGTCGTTAAACTTGGTGTTGCAGTTAGTCTCATATCACCGTCTTCTACTTTGTTTGTATGTCGTTTGTAAGCTAAGAGGTTAACTTACCAATTCTTTCTGTTATCAACGAAACTTCACATACAAGACCCCCCCTTCGTTATCGGTAGTTATATCAGAGCACTGAAACTGAAAGTCTACTTTGGGTCTAGTAAGTCGCGTAAAGAAAGCTGGTTATCGTATTGATACCAACCACGCACAGGTTAGTTTAAAGGCTCGTTTTAAAGCCTATGAAATATTTAATGATATGTAGAATATCATTATGATCTCATATCAAGTAGCTCTAAATCTGTATTTTATGATTTACAACAGTTACTTACGGTTTTTAGAATACTTATTACACATACGGGGCGATTGAATCAGGATGGAAGTTTTTGAGTCTGGACGGATAGGGCGGTTACTGATGATTAATCAAGTTGCAGGAACGGCCCAGCAGATTACTACTGAGCCTTGTTATCAGACTTTACTTCTTCTACTTCGCATAATTCGAAGGAAACAGTGCTCGTTTCGCTTCTTCATCACGTTCGGTTTTAAACTCAATGCCTTTGCCGATTTCGCGAGCGCGCAGTGCGGCAGGGCGGGCGTTGATTGCGTTAAACCAACGCTTCAAGTTCGGGTAAGGTTCTAGGCCTTCTTCACCAAGCACGAAAGGTGCTTTGTCAATCCAACCCCATGCCGCGACATCGACAATGGTGTACTCATTTCCGACGAAAAACTCACGACCCTCCATGTGTTTCTCTAACACTTCGTAGTGACGTTGTGCTTCGCGTAGATAACGATTTACCGCGTAATCTAAGCCTGCTGGCGCAGCATGACGGAAGTGTACCGATTGGCCAGAGTATGGACCAAGTCCGCTGGCGATAAACATCATCCAAGATAATAGTTCAGCTCTGTCTTCTGGCTGACCAGCTAGCTTGCCTGTTTTCTCAGATAGGTAGAGCAGGATAGCGTTAGAGTCGAATACACGTTGTCCATCATCTTCAATCGCGGGCGTTTTGCCGTTTGGATTGATCAAACGATATTCCGGTGTGTGTTGCTCGCCTTTTAAGGTATCGACAGGAACAAGTTCAAAATCTAGGCCTGTCTCTTCTAGAAACAGAGCGATCTTCATTGGGTTGGGTGTTTGGTGAAAATAGAACTTAAGCATGGGGTAACTCCTTGTATTGGTGATTCATTAAACCATCACTTGAACGATCGTTCAATAAATGATTTTTGAATTTTCTGTGAATTGACTGATTTGATATCACACTCTGTGCCTTTGAACTTGGCTGTGTAAACGTGAATTAGCGTCGACTGGTAGGGGAATCGCGTTTTAAGTTGCTGAAATAATGAACATAAACGCACGTTTAGAAATAAGACAGAGCTTCGAAACTTACGGGTTTAGATGGAATAGGGATGTGGGATTCGAAGTTAAATATTCCAAAGTCATCAAGGGAGCTCCTCATAGCTCGAAGCTATCTGGATATTTGAGCTTACTCTGGCGCATAAAATCGTGATCTGCAGCCACACCTTATGCAACAAATGATTATTAACCTTGGAGAGTAAGGTTTGGTTCACGGTTTTTTAATCTTGGGGGCTTACATTGGTGAGCAAATCTGATGTGAACACTTAACGACACAGGATCTTTCCATGAAAAAGAACATTATCGCCCTCGCTCTTGGTGGCATGCTCGCTTTTGGCGCAACACCTTATTCTTTTGCCGCTAACGATGGCGCAGTGCAGGCTTCTGCGGATTACGCGCAGTTGGTGACTAAGCGACAAGTTGTCGACCAATTACTTCTTGATGCGTTGCAGGCGTTTAAGTCTCCGGCAAGAATTTCTCACGCGGGCTTCACGGCTAAAATGCCAAGCAACATGGAAATTGTGACTAACCGATTGTTAGAAGCGTACCAGCTAGAACCTTACCGTACTGACTTGTTGATTTCGGCGGCTAACGCTCAGATCTACAACAAGAATGCAGAGCGCGCTATTGAGTTGTTTGAACAAGCACTGACGGTTGCGCCAGACGATGTCGACTTGCACGCATATCTTGCGGTTTGGCAGCGATTTGAAGGCAATGACAGTGAATCCAACAAGCACATGGAGAAACTGGAAAGCCTGAACAAAGGTAAAGCAGAAGACATCAAACGTATTTTTGCAACGGTCGACCGCGTGTTAGAAACACCGCTTAAAGAGTCTGCAGATAAGGGACTGTTGAGCGACCACGGTGCCATCGTCACTTTGGGTTACGCGCTTAACCCTGATGGTTCTATGCATGAGATCTTGATTGAACGTCTTGAAACCACATTAGCAATGTCGAAAGCGAACCCTGATGCGATGATCGTGTTGACGGGCGGAGTGCCAAAGAATCATAAGACTGAAGGCAAGTTAATGGCGGATTGGCTTATCTCAAAAGGGGTAAGCAAAGACCGCATCATTGAAGAGAACTACGCGACTAGCACGGTAGGCAACGCCTTGTTCAGTAGCTATGCGCTTGCTCGTCATGATATTAAACATGCGACCATTATCAGCTCGGCAAGCCATGTTCGTCGTGGTCAAACTCTGTTTGAGATCGCGAGCTGGCAAACGGGCCCTCAGGGCATTACCTTCGATACGGTCTCTTACCCAGATAAGCCGCTAGAAGATCTTAAGAAGGCGAGTGATGGTGAGCTACTAGGTATCTACCGAGATGCGCTTAGAACCTATGGTATGTGGAGCTACCGCTCTTACCCATTAGAGTCTCGCTAGGCTTAGGGTTACTTCACAGTAGGCAAAGTATAAGTTGCTAGTACAATCGAGCACAGCTAGATGGTATGCTGTGCTCCTACTTAATTTAGTGTTTCAAAGGCAAAAAAATGAACCCGATTTTAGCAATGTTGAAAGAGAACAATATTAGCGACGAGCAGATCAGCGAGCTATTCAAGACGTTGACCGAGAACCCTCTTGCAGCAATGGCGACGATCAGCCAACTTGGCTTACCACAAGATAAACTTCAAATGCTGATGGGCCAGGTAATGCAAAACCCTGCGCTAATCAAAGAAGCAGTTGAAGAGCTTGGCCTAGATTTTTCTAAGGTTGAAGCGGCTAAAGAGCAACTTCAAAAATAAGTGAATTTGAATGAGCTAATATCGAATTAGCTTAATCCACATTCAATAAAAAGGTCGTTTAAGTTCAGCAACAGGCTGTCTTAACGGCCTTTTTTGATCTTGGTGGCGATTTTTTATTTTGATTTGAGTGCTTTCAATCATCCTCTCCGACCCTATACATACCGACCATTCCAACACAATTGACAGCAACCTTGCCAAATATGCGCGACTACTGACAATTTACTTACTAGACTTAATTAACCTATGTGCGACCTGATATGTGCACCTTGATGAACAGAGTTTTTGGATGAAGACAGCCCTAAATAATAGGGCTAGCCGATTTGGGCCATAAGCGTGGTTTGTCTATGAGTTACATTAAGGAAAAGAATAAGAGGGCAACAAACTAAGCCCTTTATTGAGCAGTGATTTATAGGAAATGAGTTATGAAGTATTTAAAGGAAACCGCTTTAGCGAGCCTTGTGCTGGCTGGGCTTGTTGGTTGTGGCGGTGATTCAGGTTCATCAAGCAGCACAACACCCATTACCTTCAGCGTGAGTGATGCGCCCATTGATGATGTTAAAGACGTCACCGTGACATTCAGTAAGGTCGTTTTACTTCCTCAAGGGGGAGGTTCGCCACTGATTTATGATGTGTATAAAACGGACGAAAACGGCGACTACGTTGATGAAAATGGCGATCCATTGCCAGATGGTGAGGACCCGATTCCATTAAGTGTGAATTTGCTAGATTACCAAGGCAGCGAGGCTCTTCCTTTGATTGAAAATGAGGTCATTCCGGTAGGCAGCTATAAGTTGTGTGTGTTTGCCAATGATGGGGATCATCCAACAGATCCATCTTACGTGATAGAAAATGATGATACGAATCGTGAGTTAACGGTGAAAGGTAATGGCGCGTGCCCGCAAGGTGTGGGTAAAGAAGATAATGCTGGCGTGCTTTACTTTAATGATTCATTTAATGTGAATCAACAGAGTAATGATTTTGTTGTCGAGTTCGATCTTCGACGCGGCCTAAAGAACAGTTCGACTTTCCCTGATTACACTATTCAAAGAACGTCTGTGAGCCTTATCAATACGGTTGAGACAGGAAACATTGAAGGTACTGTTGCTCTTTCTACTTATGACATTTGTAACGGTGGTGACAATACATTCGTTCAGTCGGTGTACTTGTATGAAGGTAATGTCGACAAAGCTGACATGGCTCCGATTGGCGGCAGTGATGAAGTGAAACCGATCACTTCAGCATCAGTGGCAATGAATGAAGCACAGTCTAACTATGAGTTCTCTCTGGGCTTCATTGATCCAGGTACTTACTCATTGGGTTATACCTGTACTGCGCAGTACGACAGTGATGAAGACAATGCAGCGCCACTAGCCGCTGGGTTCACAATATTCGAAGCTCAAAATGGCGTACTAGTAACTGTTGGTCAAGACAGCCAAGTGTCATTCTAACCTTTATGTGAATTACGTTTTTTTAACCAAAACGGCCTCTTATTTGGAGGCCGTTTTTGATCATGTCACTTAGCTAGCATGAATTTGATGCGCATTGAGTGTGACTCTAGGGAAGTGATGATGTAACGTTGTATCTCTTACTTTAACCTAGCGAAATGTACTCCGGCGTTGCTCATGAAATCTAGCCTAAGCATTCGATCTTACACCAAGCAATTTAATACTCATGCCCATGATGGCTACCATCAACTCGTGCTGCCTATTCAAGGGAGTATTAGTATTGAAATGGTGGGATATGTCGGCAAGGTGGCCGTGGGCGAATGCGTGGTGATTCCGGTAACCACAGCGCATGCGTTTAAGGCGGATGAAGCAGCGCGGTTTATTGTCGCAGATATGGCAGAGTTACCGCAGCACTTGTTAGAGCATGAGCTCTCGGTGTTTACTATCACGCCACCCTTAATGAGCTTCTTGCTGTTTGTTGAAAAGCAGTTGGAATACCAAGTGGACAGTGGCATTGAATCATCCATCTTGGATGTGTTTTCACTGTTATTAGAGCAACAAAAAGTCAGCAAGAGCATCGACCCTCGTATTCGAGCGGTCCAAAGGCTCATTGCGGATAATTACGCCCAGCCTCTCTCTATTTCTCAGCTTGCAGAAACGGCTTGCTTGAGCCCCACTCAATTTAAGAAGCGCTTTAAAGAGTGCATTGGAATCAGTGCGCTTAAGTACATCACTCGCTATCGTATGGAGAAAGCTCAAGCCTTGCTTAGCCATACCGATTTACCCGTTCAATTGGTCGCAGAAAATGTGGGTTATAGTGACTTGTCTGCATTCAGTCGACGCTTCTCTCAGCACTTTGGCATGTCTCCAAGGGCGTTTTTGGGCTCGATGAAAGAGAGTCTTCCAAAACAAGAATAGCGTCCTTTTGGCAAACTCAACTTAGTATATGTTCACTATTATCTATTTCAGAAATGAAAATAGACTAGGTAATAGAAATGAATCTTGCCATCAATCGCGTTAACGAATTCCAAACGGGCACTTTAGCCATCGTGTTTGCTTCTGTTTTATGGGGCACGACAGGCACCGCCGCAAGCTTTGCGCCTGATCTCAGCCCATTAGCGATTGGTGCTTTTTCAATGGGCGTCGGCGGCTTAATGCAAGCAGTCTTGGCGTATCGAAAGATCTTATCTTCACTTGATAAGCTTTTGCTCAACAAAAAGTTGTTAGCGGCGAGTGCGCTGGCTTTGGCGATCTATCCTCTGGCTTTTTACTCTTCGATGAAGTTATCGGGTGTCGCAATGGGCACAGTGGTGTCGATAGCTACTGCTCCTTTCTTTTCTGCACTTTTAGAGTGTCTTATTAGCAAAAAGAATAATATCAACAAACGTTGGTTAACGAGCTTTGCCATTGGCGTGGTTGGTATTGGGCTACTGGTATTTTCAGAATCATCATCAGCGAATGATTCTGGTGACGATCTGAAGCTTTTGGGCATTGGATTAGGGTTGATTGCTGGGTTGTGTTACGCCATTTATTCATGGGCGACAAAAGCTCTGATAGACGAAGGCATTAAGTCGCAAGCAGCGATGGGCAGCATATTTGGGCTAGGAGCGATGTTGCTACTGCCAACGCTTTGGTTTACGGGGGATAACTTGTTCGCATCGAATACCAATATATTGGTGGTGAGTTACTTGGTGTTACTTCCTCAATGTTTAGGCTATATCGCTTTCAGTTTTGGGCTACGCCATGTCACAGCGAGTAGCGCCAACTTGATTACCTTACTTGAGCCAGTCGTTGCCGCCGTGTTGGCCGTGTGTATTGTGGGTGAGCTTATTCCATTGGTTGGATGGCTAGGTATGTTCTTGATAGTGATGTGTTTATTCATCCAATCTCAGCCAACTAAAAAGCCATTATAAGTATTTGTTAAAACGGGATTAATTGAATTAAATTCATGCGTGATTCTTATAATTGAATAAAATGAGTATCTCAGTTGCGAGAGTGCTGTTACTATCGTTATCAATAGTCGGGGGGCATATACCTTAGTTGGTGTTTGCTGAGATCGTTATTCGAGACCCGTTGAACCTGATTCAGTTAACACTGGCGTAGGGAACTATGATTACTTTGCCTACGTGGTTCAACAATGATCTCTCATTGCTTTCACCTCCACACTCTCTTTGCGGCCAAAGTTCGGTTCTCTTACGTCTTTTAGACAGTAGGAGCGACCATGACACAGCATTCCAATTCTCAAGTATCACCTAACAGCACTCAAACACCAGAAAACCAATCTTCTTCGATCAATACTCCGATTGTTTTGACCATTGCGGGTTCTGACAGTGGTGGTGGCGCGGGCATTCAAGCTGATATTAAAGCCATGTCTGCAACGGGTAGCTTCGCTTGTTCGGTAATTACCGCGATTACATCTCAGAACACCCAAGGCGTGTCCGCTATATTTCCAATCCCACTAGAGCATGTCGCTAGTCAGTTAGATGCAGTGTTTACCGATTTGAATATCGTGGCGGTAAAAGTCGGCATGTTGGCGGATTCGCAAATCATCAAAGTCGTCGCGGACAAAATCAAACAATACCAACCTAAACACCTAGTGATTGACCCTGTCATGGTGGCGACAAGTGGCGACCTTCTTTTAGAAAACTCGGCGATCACCACGCTAAAACAAGAACTGATTCCGCTCGCAGACATCATTACGCCTAACTTGCCGGAAGGCGCAGCACTAACGGGCAAAGCTGTGCCTGAAAGCGAAGCCGAAATGCAGGATATGATTGAAGACCTGCGTGCACTAGGTGCTAAAGCCGTTCTTCTCAAAGGCGGTCATTTAGAGAAGGATGAGAACAGTAACGACTTACTGATTCTGCCAACCACGTCTGCTTTGATTAGTGCGAAGCGTTTTCCTACCAAAAACACCCACGGTACGGGTTGTACGCTTTCATCTGCTATTGCTTCTTTCTTAGCGCAAGGCAATACGCTGTCAGAGGCTGTCGACCTAGGCAAACAATACATCTCGCGCGCGATTGCTCACGCTGATGAGTTGCAAGTTGGCCAAGGCCAAGGTCATGGCCCTGTAAATCACTTCTTCGCTGGACACGGTAATGTCCGTTAATACGGTTGGTGTTCAGCTCAGCAATGCCTCTTTACGTTATAACGACAGTGAGCACGCAACCTTGTCTGGGTTGTCGCTTAGCTTAAGCGCAGGTAAGTGGACGGTATTGCTAGGTCGAAGTGGCTGCGGGAAAACCACGGTATTGCGTTATCTGGCAGGCTTGTTGGACGACAAGGTGGAGTGGCAGGGAACATTGACAACCTCTGATGAATTGCCTTTAACGGATCGCATCGCTTACATGGCGCAGCAGGATTTGTTACTGCCGTGGCTGTCGGTTATCGACAATGTATGTCTGAGTCATTGTTTTCAAAATTCAGCTTCTGACAAAGCAGTGCAAACCAATCAAGCACTCGAGTTGCTCGCTGCGGTTGGTTTGGCTGATTATGCGAATGCGATGCCGGATCAGTTGTCTGGTGGTATGCGTCAACGTGTCGCTTTGGCTCGAACTTTAATGCAAGACAAGCCAGTGGTGCTGATGGATGAGCCGTTCTCTGCGCTGGATGCGGTAACGAGACACAAACTACAGAGCTTAGCGTGTGAGCTGTTGAGAGATAAAACCGTTGTGTTGATCACCCATGACCCACAAGAAGCGGTGCGTTTGGCGGACAATTTGTATGTGTTGCAAGGCACACCGGCGAACGCTCAGTCTTTATCTGTGCCTCTCACTGCCACACCAAGAGTGTTAGATGGTGAATGTGCTGAGTTACAACAAGCGATCTTAGATCAGTTGGAGCGTGATTATGAATGATCTAACGCGAAGCGAAACTGTGGCTCATTCAACTAACGCACAGACTACCACTGCACGCCCTCGTCAGATGAATCCTGTTGTTCGTTTGCTTATCAGCAGTGCTGTGATTCTCGGTTTATGGCAGTTAGTTGTGGTTGTCTTCGAGATGCCGAGCTTCATTTTGCCAGCGCCTGCAGAAGTCTTTTTAAAGCTGATTGAACGTTACGATGTGTTACTCAAACACACATGGGTGACTGCGCAAGAGGTCCTACTTGGCTTGTTACTCGGATTGTCTATGGGGCTATTTTTCGCTCTGCAGATGTTGATGTTTGATCCGTTAAAACGTTGGTTATTGCCTATCTTAATTGCCAGCCAAGCTATCCCTGTATTTGCGATCGCGCCAGTATTGATGCTGTGGCTTGGTTATGGCATCGCCTCAAAAGTGGTGATGGCGGCGATCATTATCTTCTTCCCAGTAACCACTTGTTGTTACGACGGTCTGCGCAATACACCGACAGGCTATCTCGATCTTGCCAAAACGATGGGTGCATCGAAATGGCAACTGCTCCGCCATATCCAACTTCCTGCTGCACTGCCAACCTTAGCGTCTGGCATTCGTGTAGCGGTGGTGATTGCGCCAATTGGTGCCGTAGTCGGGGAATGGGTTGGTTCGAGTGAAGGGTTAGGTTACCTAATGCTGCAGGCCAACGCGCGCATGATCATTGATGAGATGTTTGCTGCCTTGTTCATCTTGGCGGTGCTGTCTATCTCGCTCTACTTCATCATAGACAAGTTACTCAAAAAAGCTATCCCTTGGGAGAACCAGTAATGGCTTGCTCAATAACACTTTGTTTAATAAGGCTTCGCTCAACGCTATTTATCTCAACAATAGCTCGTTAAGAATGAGCTCTATAAACACAATAATAATATTCAAAAGGAAAGGTTAACTATGAAAAATACCAAATTGGTAGGTGCAGTGGCACTGCTTGCTTCGTTAGTTTCAGGTCATGCTCTAGCGGACTCTGAACAAAAGAAACTGACATTGATGTTGGATTGGTTTGTAAACCCGAACCACGGCCCGATTGTGATTGCTCAAGAGCGTGGTTACTTTGCTGACCAAGGCTTAGAGGTTGAAATCCAAGAACCAGCAGACCCAAGTACGCCAGCAAAATTGGTCGCGGCAGGTAAGGTCGATTTAGCGGTAACTTACCAACCAAGTTTAACCATGGATGTGGCAGCGGGTCTTCCTTTAGTTCGTGCATCAACCCTTATCGCGACGCCACTGAACACACTAATGGTACTGGATAACGGCAAGAACGATTCGCTAGCGGATCTGAAAGGCAAGAAGATCGGTATTGCGATTGCGGGTAACGAAGAAGCGACTATCGGCACTATGTTAGCGCAAGAAAATGTTGCATTTACAGATGTGCAAACCATCAATGTCGGTTGGGCACTTTCATCTTCATTGGCATCGGGCAAGGTAGACGCAATCTGGGGTGGCTTACGGAACTTCGAAACCAACCAGTTAGCACTTGAAGGTTTTAAAGCGAAAGCATTCTTCCCAGAAGAGCACGGCGTACCCGCTTACGACGAGCTTATCTTTGTTGCGAACGCAAAGCAGCACGATGATGAAGCGATCAAAGCGTTCAACAAAGCATTGGAACAAGCAACGACTTACATTGTGAACCACCCCCAAGAGTCATGGAGTGAGTTTGTGGCGTATTCACCAGATACGTTGAATAACGAGCTTAACCAACGCGCATGGAGCGACACGCTGACTCGTTTTGCACTTCGTCCTTCTGCTGTAGATATGAAGCGTTACGACGATTACGCACAGTTCATGTTTGACAAAGGCATTATCAAATCACTACCGAAAGCCGCTGACTACGTACCGACTTTTGACTAAGGAATCTCATGAAATACCAAGACTTAATCCAAGCCTGTCAACAAGATTGGCAAGACTACACAGAGCATGATTTTGTTAAAACGCTAGCAAACGGCACGCTCGCTCAACCATGTTTTCTGCATTATCTGAAGCAAGATTTTCTGTTCTTAAAACAGTATGCTCGCGCTTATGCATTGGCGATTTACAAGGCAAAAACACTGGCTGATATGCGTCGTGCACTGCCAAGTGTTCATGCTTTATTAGATTCTGAAATCTCTCACCATGTGACTTACTGTGGTCAGTGGGGGTTAACCGAATCTGACCTAGAAAACGAACCGGAAGATTTCGGTACGGTGGCTTACACGCGCTACGTTCTGGATGCAGGCATGACGGGTGATCTTGTTGACTTATATGCTGCACTGGCTCCGTGTTCCATTGGTTACGCTGTGATTGGTAAAGCGCTTTTAGAAAGCAGCGATACCGTATTAGAAGGCAACCCATACGCAAGTTGGCTGCAACTGTATGGCAGTGAAGAGTTCCAGTCTGGCGTAGCAACGGGCGCGGAATACTTCAATCAGTTGCTTGCTGAAATTGATATCAACAGCGAACGCGGTCAGAACATCGTTCATATCTTCAAAACCGCAACGCGTATGGAAGTGGCTTTTTGGCAGCAAGGGCTGAACGCTCTTGATGATTCAACAGCGGCTTAAAAGCGACTTTCACGAATAAGGATTTACCCATGCTTACTGAACAAATTATTCAATCGCTACGCGCAGTACGAGAGCAAAAACCACTGGTTGTGAACATCACTAACTATGTAGTGATGAACAACACGGCCAACGCGTTATTGGCGATTGGCGCTTCGCCTATTATGGCGCACTCGCAACAAGAACTGGCAGAGATGATGTCTTTCTCTGGTGCTTTGGTGATTAACATCGGCACGCTCGACAGTGTTTGGACGCCAAGAATGTGTTTTGCTGTTGAGCAAGCGAACGCGAACAACAAGGTTGTGGTTCTTGACCCTGTGGGTTGTGGGGCAAGTACGTTGCGTACCGAGACTTCTCGTGAAATTGCACGCTTAGCCGATAAGTTGATCATTCGTGGTAACGCGTCTGAGATTATCGCGTTAGCGGGCGAACAAGCGCAGAGCAAAGGCGTTGATGCGCTTGATAGCAGTGATGCTGCGTTAGGTGCTGCACAGTGCTTAGTGGCTGAATACGGTGCAAATGTGGTGATATCTGGTGAGACAGATTACGTTGTCACCAAAGACAGCGTGGTGACGTTAAACAATGGACACCAAATGATGCCGTATGTGACGGGTATGGGGTGTACTTTAACTGCATTGACGGGTGCTTTCGCGGCTGTTGGTGATGACAGTGGTTTGGCGGCAGCAGCGGTATTAGGTGTGGTTGGTGAAATCGCAGCTGAAAACTCACGCGGCCCGGGTAGCCTGCAAATGAACTTGCTTGATGAGTTGTACCAGTTAGATGAAGAGACTCTGGTTCAACGTTTGAAGGTTCAGTAGATTCAATCTAGATCTGCATTCGTAGCTTATTAAAAAGCCCTCAACACATATGTGTTGAGGGCTTTCTTATTATATAAACCGTGTTCGCCATGTTTTCAATAAACGAGGCTCTAAATAACAGAGACAGAAAGTCAGCTAGGTTCTAAATCGATTTACTTGGCTCTCTAGGTGATGAGCAACCTCGGTTAAGTCACTCGCGGCACCAGAAATGCTGCTGACCGACTCTTGGTTGCTTTGTGCGATGGTATTTGCACCTTGCGCGTTTTCACCTAACGACTTGGTCAGACAATCTTGCTCGTCTACAGATACTGCGATCTGGCTGTTAGCCTGATTCAGATCTTGGATGTGTTGGTTAATCACATGCAAGTTTTGAGAAGCTTGTTGTGCCTGAGTCGAAGCATCTGAAACAGTGCTGTGGCTCTCTTTGATCGACTCTAACGCATCTTTAGCGCCGCGTTGTAGCGATGTGATGAGCTCATCAATCTGGCTAGCTGAATCTTGGGTACGCTTAGCGAGCGTTCTTACTTCATCGGCTACGACAGCAAACCCACGACCTTGTTCACCTGCGCGCGCAGCTTCGATAGCCGCGTTCAATGCCAGTAGGTTGGTTTGCTCAGAAACGCCTTTGATTACTTCAAGAATGGCGCCAATATTCATCGACTCTTTGTGTAGGTCCGTCACTTTTTGGCTGCTGACCTGCATGCTTTCATCGGCGCTGCCAATTTCATGCAGTGTTTTGTCTACTTCTTTGAGTCCCATTGCCACATTCTCGGTTGCTTGGTTAGCAACTTGAGACGCGTGGTTAGCACTTGCAGCAATTTCTGATGTGCTTGAAGCCAATTGATCAACGGCAGAAGAGATATTGATCATTTCACTGTTCAATTGTGTTGCATTGGTCGAGCTGTTGTTTGTCACTTGATTGAGTGACTCCGACATCTCACCAATACGCACGCTAGAGCGGTTCACTTGGCCAACAATATCGCGCAGAGATTCAATGGTGATCTCCATATTAGTCAGCAGTTCACCAATCTCATTTTTGCTCTCAATATTCACTTCCACATTCAGGTTGCCCTGAGAAAGCTCATTGGTGATCTGTTTAACTTGTGCGATGCCTTTGGTGATAGAGCGAGTCACTAACACTGCGCTCGTCATGCCAATAACTAAAGCCACACCTGTCAGCAATATGATGATTTGAACTGAACGTTTTTCACTGGCTTGCAGTACTGGTGTGAGCGCTTGTTTCTGTTGCTCGAGAATACTTTGAGCATCCGCGACTGCAATCGCTAAGCTGTCACCAATAGAGGCGAGGGTCGCAGTTCTTTGGGTGTTCTCGATCATTTGTTGATGAACTTGCTCAAAGCCTTTTGCATACGCTTCGCGCTGATTCGAGAAGTCTTCAATCAGCTCACTTTGATAAGGCGATGATTTGAGTGATTCAATGTCGCCTTCAATACCTGGTAGCGCGTATTCAAAGATATCTTTACCCGCTTCATAGGTTTTAAGGTCATTGTTGTTTGAATAACTGAGTACGGTGATCTTGGCTGCGAGGAAATTCTCCATCAACATGCCCGCGTATAAGCTCGCGTTTGGATCATTGTTATTGTAAGACTCATACAACAAACTTTGAGCAGCTTTCAGTGCGTTGGTTTCTCGTTGGACCATCTCAACGTTGACCAGTTGGTCTATGAGAAGCTCACTCTGTTTCATTGAACCATAAGCCACATCAAACGCCGCCACACTGTCTTGCACTAATTGCAGGCTAGCTAGGCTATCGGTTTTGGTGGTGGATTGGATTAAGTTGTTGAGCAGTTCATCAATCGCAAGTTTGCTTGATTGATAATTCGTTTCGTACTGTTCATCCAATGACTCTAAGTAACGTTCAGAAGCTAAACGCATCTGAAGAAAGTGCACTTGAATGTTGCTTGATAATGTCGCTTTTTGGCTGAGCTCACTGTATTGGCTAAAGCCGTTCGACAAGGTTTGGATACCTTTGTAACTCACAAAGCCTGAAATGACGAAAAAGAGCAAGCAGATGGCATAACCCAGCTTGATCTTGAGCGCTATAGAAAGGTGGCGCATAACTATCCCTATATTTACCTGATTCCTTCACCTTGGAGTATTTCATAAAACAGCATTCTGGGCATGCTAAAGCGAATAGTTTGTGTAATAAGTAACGCTTTTGTTAGAAAAATCGGGTTTTTCGACATGCTTTCAACGAGTTGCGTATTTGAATTCAACCGCCTAACTTAAGGAATTAAGTGCTAACTTCCATGCATAGGATGTGATTTGTCGGTAAAATGGCAGAAAACCAATTTTAGAAATCGACTTCAAAGGTACGCGATGAACCCTTATAAACTTTATCTGGTGACTGACGACCAACAAGATCTAGAAACGCTTAAATTCGTGGTTGAACAAGCGGTTGCTGGTGGCGTCACTATGGTTCAAGTAAGAGAAAAACATGGGGACGTAAGAGCCTTCATTGAACGAGCACAAGCGGTTAAGTCGATTCTGGCTGGCTCAGGTGTTCCGCTGATCATCAATGACCGAGTGGACGTAGCATTGGCTGTCGACGCCGATGGTTTGCATCTGGGTCAATCGGATATGCCTGCAGAGTTAGCACGTAAGCTGATTGGTTCAGACAAGATTCTTGGGTTATCAATTGAAACTGAACAGCAGCTACAACAAGCAGATAGTTTGCCGATCGATTACATTGGTCTCAGTGCGATTTTTGCCACACCGACTAAGACGAATCTAAAGAAACATTGGGGTTATGAAGGCATTCAAATGGCTTTGAAAACAACGAAATTGCCGATTGTTGGTATCGGTGGAATCAACGAATCGAACATTCCGCAGTTGGTTAACACAGGTATTCATGGATTAGCCTTGGTCTCAGCGATATGTCACGCTGAAAGCCCAAAACAAGCGACGCAGGATCTGCTATCTCTGATGGGAGATTGAAGGGGAGTAGAACTAGAAAACAAATGAGGTTGGTCATCTGTTTTCTAGTTAAAGCACAAGCAGGGAGTCGTGCTAGGTGTGCTTATCGATAGAGCATTTAAGGTGCTCTATCTAACACATCGTTTGGCTATTGAATGCAAAGAGCAACCGTGCCGATGACCATAAGAACGATCGCAGCGTACCAACCGTATTGTGCTGTTTTATCAGCCACAAACACCTTAATGTAGTTGATCTCTTCATGCGCCATTGCGATGAAGTCCGTGTAGTTAATCGATAACTCACGGCTAGCTTCTTTTAGGTCTTGTTGAAGCTTGTTGAAAGACTCATCGATGAAGCCCTTTGTTTCCGAAGCAGACGGAGTAGCAGTTAACGCTAGGCTATTCCAAACCGCCATACGCGATTCATATTCGCTTTCACTGACACAATTAAGTACGCGTAAATCATACTCTCGTTTGTTACGCTCTTTACCCATTTTCTCAGGGCAAATATTTCTTAAAACGTTCACGACAAATTTTCCAAAAGGTTCATTTAGATATAAAAAAGCACTCAAAGAGCGCTCATAAACTGGGTGCGAATTAATATTCAAAAAGTGATCTATTTGAAACCGATATAAGCAACGGCAAGGCTGAGCGCTTATCTGGGAGATTTGAAGTTGGGTCAGTGGTGTTAAAGAGCGATTTGGGCCTGTCTATATTCGTTTGAAAAGACAAACCCGTTGGGATCGCATAGTAGTTATGTCACTTTGGGACATCAACTAGGGTGTTTTATCCACACGACAAAGATATTTATCGGCAAGATAAGCAGAAATGAGGTAGCGGTGGTGTGTTCCATGCCGATATTGAATCTCTGAATTGACGATGTTTTGAAAATAGAGATGTTTTGTAAACAGGGGAGGCTAGTTGGCTTGCCATTGATTGTAATGCAGTGAGTGCCCCTTAAGCTGCTCAATAAGGCTGGTGAGAACTGGGCCGTTGATGTGGCTGCGAGACACCAAACATCCCACTGGAGTAATCCAACCACCATGCTCGTGCGAAACAGGCAACGCCACAAGGTCGCCTTTTTGAATGCCTTCCATCACCATCATCTCGGGCACATTAGCCCAACCCACGTTCTGTTCAACGAGATCAACAATGGTCTTGTGGTTGTTGGCGTACCAAAGCATCGAGCTAATACCGTAGGTGAACCACAGTTCGCGTTGTTTTGAGCTGCGATGCACACATTGGCGATAGCGCTTTAGGTCTGAGTCTTGTACAACGGACATGCGACTCAGTTCGTGAGTGGCAGAGCTAACAGTTAGGAAACGCGCTTGGCCCAGCAAAAAGAAATCCATATCGACCTTCAGTGCGCCATCCGCGTAGATGATGCCAATCTGTGCTTTTCCTCGTCTTACTAGGTCTTCAACATCAAAGGTTGAGGTGGTAATGATATCGAAGTGTGTGATTGGAAATTGATCGGCGAGTGAGCTGATTATCTTAATGAAGTTCTTATCTATGATGCTTTCATCAACCGCAATGATCAGTTCGTGCTCATCTTCTTGGGTCAGCGATTCTACTTTTTGATCGAAGTACTTTTGCTGGTCAAGAATGGACTTAGCCACAGGCAATAACGCTTTACCTTTGCTGGTTAAAACGGGGATGTTTTTCTCTCGGTTAAATAGCTCTTGGTCGATGGCAATTTCTAGGTTGGCGATCGACTGGCTGACTCCAGACTGAGCGCGTTTCAGTTTGCGAGCGGCGGCAGAGAAAGAGCCACTTTCACACACAGTGACGAAGACTTTTAATTGCTCAAAACTGTACATGTTATCTCTCGCTCAATACCAAAGGGGGTACTTATACTTAAGCTATCACTAAACGTGATGGCTGTTAACTTTCTCTTATTGTTTTCGGTGACATAATTTCGGTAAGTCCACCATGTTATAAATTGCTATAGGAATGTATGAGTACGTTAGAGAGAGTTTTCCACTCGGTGTTGTTTGAAGTATTGGCCGTCACACTGTCAATTATAGGTTTAGCGATATTTACTGATCACGATGTGAATGCCTTATCAGGAACCATGATAGTTGTTGCGACTATCGCGATGATTTGGAACTACTGTTTCAACCGCATTTTTGATCGCTACTTCACGGGTGAAAAATCAAAGCGTTCGCTCAAGTTACGTGTTTTTCATGTCGTGCTATTTGAGGCTGGCTTGTTGATCGCGACAATCCCTGTGATGGCATACTTACTTAACGTGGGGTTATGGCAAGCATTTTTGATGGACATCGGCGTGACCATTTTTATTACCATTTACGCGTTTGTGTTTAATCTGATTTATGACCATGTTCGAGCATTCTGGGTACGCAGAGGGGAGCTAGCCGTTCAGTAATCTACCAAGTCAGTATACACGAGCTTGGCCACTAACCGTTTGTTTATTCGTTATTTTGACGGAGATATTCGGTTAGTAGGCCTAGGTAACCCGGCACTGGTTGGCATTAAAAGTGGCGGTCTCGAATCTTTTCAATCTCTTCCGCTTAATAGTTAGTGTAACCCTATGCACTTATTGTTCGATATGTAATTTGAATTTGTATGTGTCGTAAAATGGTAAATATCTTAGTGGAAACTTAGCCATCATAGTCATTCGCCCATCACCAGAGCAAACTATGAACAAGTTAAGTTATGACCGAAAAATGCCGCTATACGTGGTGTCTGCACTTGTCCTCAATATGGCATTTAGCTTGTGGTTGCTGAGTATTGCTTCTACGCCAGCCATGTTTTTTTCGGTGTGTGCGTTGTTTTTACTTAGCACTCTTATTACCGCACGCCTTTATCGACATGAAATGGCTCAAAGCAAGAATAACTTGTCGGAAGCGATCATTGATGGTGTCGCAGGTTTTATTGTCCTCGATAGTCAATTGAGGGTCATACAAGTGAATCAACAATTCTCTCGGGTTTCAGGTTATGCCTTTGACCAAGTCGAATCTCGTCCGATTTCTGATCTCTGTTTTATGAATAACAGCAGCCTAATCACGACCATTACTCGCTCACTGAAGGAAAACCAGAGATGGAAAGGTGAGTTGAGTGGCGTCAGTCGACTTGGTGAGCAGTTTACTGTGAATGTGGTTGTCGAAAAGTTAGCTGAAATACTGTCGCACAATAATAAATATGTGGTGACCTTTACCGATATTAGTCGACGCAAAGTATTAGAACGTCGATTAAGAATGCTGGTGGAAACGGATTCACTGACAGGGTGCTGGAATCGACGCCGCTTTGATAACGACTTAAAACATTATTCTAACCTGGCAGAGCGTTATGGTTACACACATTCCTGTTTGGCGTTGATCGATTTAGATCACTTCAAGGCTATCAATGATAATCACGGTCATGACCAAGGTGATTCAGCGCTGAAAGAGGTCGCTGAACTGTTGAGAAACAACAGCCGAGACACTGATATCGTCGCGCGAGTAGGCGGAGAAGAGTTCGCTATCTTGATGCCTGAAACCAATTTGGCAGAAGCGTTTGAGGCGATGTATCGACTGAAAGAAGTGATTACCAAAGGGACAACATTGAACCTGACCGTGAGCAGTGGTGTGTCTGAAATACAGGCGCAAGCCGAAGCGACCTATCGCAGTGCAGATAAGGCACTTTACCGCGCTAAAGGTAACGGGCGAAATAGAGTGTGTAGCTCTAGCCCAGGCTGTGCTACTCCAATTGCCCTTGGTTAGATGTAGGCCGTGCTTGGTTAATCAATCGAGCGAAGCCTAAGCCGAGATTGAGCGTTGGTAAATCTTCGGCGTGAGGCCAGACACACGCTTAAATGCACGAGAAAAATGAGAGATGTTGGTGTAACCGAGTTGGCTAGAAATGTAGGTCAGCGTGTGGCCTTCTTCCATCAGCTCGCAAGCTACAGAAAACATCAGGTTCTCTTTGATCTTTCGATAAGTGGTGTTTTCATTCTTGAGTTTGCGTTGGAACGTTCGCACTGAAAAGTTGAGCAGCTCTGCCGCCTCTTCAAGAGAGAGGTCTTGTTCTTTCATGTACGGTTTTAGAAGCTCATAAATACTATCGGTAAAGCTGGTATGCCACTCAATAAGTGTCGGTTTTGTACTGAGGTCTTTAGACGTAAGACGGATTGGGAGTTGTAAGATCTCATCAGGAATCTGCACAGCAGTCGACGAATGATCAACAAACAGTTGGCAGTTACTTGATACCAGTGTTTTGACGACATCGATGTCATGCCCTTGCAAGCGAACTTTAGTCGGTAACCATGGTGATTGCGATAAAATGGTTATTAACTCGATGATATAAATAACAGCGAAAGCTTCGCCCCATTGAAACATAGGGGAGTTGTCTTCCGGGGCTGTCCGGCAAAACCAGTTCTGACCGTGTTCTTGGATAAACTCGACTTTGCTGCCTGGTGAATCATAGGCAAAGATTGAATTGATCTGTTTTAGTGCATCGCCAATGGTTTCGAATTCGGTAAATTGATGCAAGACATTTGGGATGATTCGACGTCGAAATGCGAGTCCAAGAATATCGGTGAACCGAGACACGCCAAGTTGGGCGGATGTCAGATAAATCAAACGTTTAATCGATTCTGATGGCACAAAGTCGCTTTCTGATTCAATGAGATCGGGCGGTAAACCAGAATCTTTGAGCAAAAGGTGGAGGTCGAGACCATAGTCAGAAAAAACCTGAACCAGAATTTTGGCGTAGTTCGTTTGAATTACCGGGACTTGGTAGTGACTAGAGCTCATTGGAATACAATCCTGTATATATTGTCGCACTATTAGACGTGCATATCATTTGCAACGTTTTGTTTACTAAATCTAACCCTATTTACTTGAGTTTTCCATCACCGGGCTTATTTTTAAAGTATTAATTTTGTTGATGTTAGTTATCTAGAAGGGAGTCCCATGTCAGAAGTCAACGGGAATGCGCAAGAAGCCAAGGAAGAAGTTGGCCAGCAAGAAAATGGAAAAGACAAAGTAAGAAAGGTCACCAACTACTTATTGTTGTTCGTAGCGTTCATGTTGATCTTCAGTATCATTTCAGACCGCATCATCCCTATTACTGATAATGCTCGTGTCAAAGGTTATATCGTTCCAATCAAACCTGAGGTGTCGGGTAAAGTGCTCGATATTCTTGTTCAACCTAACCAACTGGTTAATCAAGGCGATAAGCTAGCCATTTTAGATGAGTCTGATTACCAAATAGCCGTACAACAAGCCGAGCAAAATTTAGAGATTGCAGGCCAAAATGTCGGCGCTCAAACCGCGAGCATTGCTTCAGCACAAGCGAAACTCACCTCAGCCATTGTTGAAAGACAAAATACCAAACTGCAAGCTAAGCGTGTTTTAGAGGTGGCCGATAAAGGTGTCGTTTCTAAATCAGATGCAGATAAAGCGCGAGCAGCATTAGCGACCTCTGGTGTGGTTTCAGTCATGCTTTTTGCGTTAGTGCATGTATTTTTCCCTGAGCCAAAATCGGCGTTCTCAGGCTTCGCTGCTGCGCCACTCGAAAAGAAACAGCGTTGGTATGCGGCCTTTAGGGCGATGATTATCTCCTATCCAGTGGTGTGCTTTTTCTTTATTTTTCAAATATCTGAAGCTTTACTGACAATGATGTTCATTGCGTTGTTATCGTTGATGATTACGTCAGAGAAGTCGATAAAGTTGAGCGCTTTTCTGGTGATAAGTAACGGTATCGGGGGATTGCTGGCGATTGCTGCTTTTTCAATTCTTTCTATAGTACCCAACATTGTCTTCTATTCTTTGTTTATAGGACTTATTGCCATTCTTATGGCTACCAAGATCTACACGGTTCACGAAAAAGCACCTATTTTCGCCACTGCATTTAGTACGTTGCTCGTACTTGTTGGTAGCACATTGATGAGCTCCGGTGATATCGATAGCAACACCCTTATACGCATATTCCAATTAGTGTTAATTGGCATATATATGATTTTGGCTTCTCTATTCCTAGAAACACGGAATTGGAAGTTTCTACAAAATCAGCCTTAATTTTGTCTAACAAGGACGTCTCATGAAGTTAACTGATGATTTTTCAAAACAGGCGATAGACGCTGCCATCAAGATCGCAGCGATTGCCATGCTCGTGTATTGGTGTTTTTCGATTTTGCGCCCATTCATTCTTCTGGTGATATGGGGTGCGATCATTGCGACTGCGTTGTATCCAGTGGCGGTCGCAATTTCAAATAAAACCAGGATGTCGAAAGGTAAAGCCAGTGCATTGCTGAGCTTTATTGGCGTGATTCTTCTATTTATTCCTTTGGCGGCGCTTTCTTCTGGTATCTACACCAGCGCGACTGACCTGATGACAGGGCTTCAAGATGGCACATTGTCATTGCCTAAACCGAAAGAGTCCTTACAAGATATTCCATTCATAGGTGAGAAGGTTTATTCAACCTTGGTTGCCGCCTCCAACAATATTGAAGGCACTTTCATAAAGTATGCGGATGAACTTAAACAGTTTGCG
Organism: Vibrio sp. 10N.222.49.C12; assembly: GCF_041475025.1. Lineage (NCBI taxonomy): Bacteria > Pseudomonadati > Pseudomonadota > Gammaproteobacteria > Vibrionales > Vibrionaceae > Vibrio > Vibrio sp. 10N.222.49.C12. The sequence goes on from NZ_JBFRVF010000055.1 coordinate 55,223, forward strand.
ACGAAAGCGGCTTCTGTTCTTGGCTCGTTAGGTGGCGGCTTTATTCAGTTCATCATCTCTACCATCATTGCGGGTGCATTCATGAGTAATGCCGATAAATGTAAAACCGGCGTGACTCACTTAGTGGCGCGTTTAACGGGCGGTAAAGGTGAAGAGTTGGTAGAGCTCTCTAAATCGACCGTGCGAAGCGTTGTGCAAGGTGTGATTGGTGTGGCTGTGATTCAATCCATGATGTCGGCAATCGGTTTGGTGATTGCAGGCGTTCCAGCAGCTGCGTTTTGGGCGCTAGCTGTGCTGCTCATTGCGATAATCCAACTTCCACCGATTCTCGCTCTATTACCGGCGATCATCTACATGTTCAGCGTTGAATCGACACTGGCGGCGAGCTTGTTCTTAGTGTGGTGTATTTTGGTGAGCGGCAGTGACGCTATCTTAAAGCCAGTATTGCTGAGCCGTGGCTCTCACATTCCAATGTTGGTAATTCTATTGGGTGCACTGGGCGGAATGGCGATGTCAGGCATCGTCGGTCTGTTTGTCGGTGCTGTGATACTGAGTTTAAGCTATGAGCTGATGATGGCGTGGCTTGGACTTGAAGAGAAAAACCAACAAGAAACTGAGAAAAAACCTGCAGAGGTCGAGGGAAAATAGATGAAGCCAGTCTCTAAAGACGACAACTTCTACTTCTTATTCTATGCACTGTTGGTGTTGTTTCTTGGTTGCGCGGTGATGCAGCAGTTTTATCCGCAAGGCCAGAAAACAATCCTATTTCTTATCATTATTACGTTGGCGAGTTCAATTGCCGGTATTCGTAAAGAGCGAGCCTTGTATCGCTCTTGGTATGGGCTGTTATTGATTACGGCGCTCGTGTCTGGCGTGTTTTCATTTTTGGAAGGCTATAACCTGTCGATAGTGACGCTATCGGCGTTGGCTGTGTTCTTGTTTTCACACATTTACTCGGCGTTGAAGCAGGTGATGAAAGCCAAAACGGTGACACCTAATCACATCATCGGCTCCATCTGTATTTACTTGTTGCTAGGGTTTGCTTGGTCGACCATCTACTTGTTAATTTTAGAGATCTTTCCTAATGCCTTTAACGGGTTAGAAGAGCAAGTCTGGCTGACGAACTTGTTTAATGCGATGTACTTTAGCTTTATCACCTTGACTACGGTTGGTTACGGCGACATATCACCAGCTCTGCCTATTGCTCAATTCTTTGTGTTTATGGAATCCATTATCGGCAGCTTTTACTTAGCTATCATGGTGGCGAGTTTGGTGAGCATTCGACTTGCACAGTCCAAGTCCCAATAGAGCATTTACAAATAATAGAGCACATACAAACAAGCCCAGCAATCGCCGGGCTTGTTCTATTTTATGAGCTTAAAAGTCTCTTTAAGTTTGAACTCTGTGTGGGCGATGAACCTTAAGCTTCAGTGCCTTGAATCTTCTCTAATTCAGCGATAGTTGTTTGCGATACAAGCTGACCATCCATGTAATAGGTAACGTTTTGACCGTCTTTGATGCCCGTTAGAGTCGCTGTTTCACCAGATGTATAGACGATGTCCATTTGAATCGTGTTTTCGTCGATCTTAATCATCTCACCCGTTTCAATGGTGCGATTGTTAGAAATTGGGCCGACAGGGGCTTCTTTCAGGCTTGGGTCCAGCTCATCGTTCACTTTGAAGTGCGTGTCTGTTTTTGTATCAAATACGTGTGGTGAACCGCTGATAGGGTTTTTACCTGTCCAGAATTCAAGTGAGTTGAATACCACATAGTCTGCTGCGGTAGTAATACCGTATACAGGCGCTAATAAGAAGTTTACACCTGCACGGGCATAGCGGTTATCGACAACTTCAACGTTAAATTTCATCACTTTCCCTGTTACGGCGTTGCTGCCGATACAACCAGTTAGCGCAGAAGCCAAAACCGTTAGTCCTACAATTTTAAGTGCAATCTTTTTCATTTTAGTACCTGTATAAGTTAGAAGTCTGTTTCGTTGGAACAGGTGTAGTATGGTTTTTATTCGATGGTCAGTTTTACCATTTAGCGCCACTGACGATATAAAATGCACTCGGACTTTTGGCATCAAGCTAGGTATAAAACTGGGCACAAAAAAAGCGCGACCTAATAGGGCGCGCTTTGGGGTATTTAGATAAGTCGTAATGAAAACAACGACTCCCATATAGAATTACTTCATCACGTAGGTATAAGCCGATACGACAAGCCAGCGGAAAAATCGAAATAAAAGGGTAGTGGCTTTAAAGGCAAACTTGGTAATGGATACCATTGCTTCTGAACCAATGCTCACGCACTTATGCAAATCGGATTCTTTGTATTCTGAATAGGTCATCTGTTTTCTCATTTCTCGCGCTTGTCTTTCATATGTAAGTAACGACTCCTGTCTGGCGATATCCCCTGAGCGCGTAATGTACGAACTTTCGCCGATAGAGATTTACCATTTTATGCCAAGTGGGTTAATAACTAGCCAAAAGAGAAAGGGCTGAGAGAATTTAACGGCATAGCGAGGTGTAACTGATCAAGTTACCGAAAAAACGAGGGTAATAATGGTATGATCGCGGGCTCAGCACCATAAGTGATAAAGAATAGGAAACAGAATGACTCACCTTACCGAACAGCAAGAAGCTGCAATGGCGACGTTTAAAGAAAACTTACACCTTCCAAATGGTGGTTTTCATAAACTGATTATCGAGCTAAGTAAGGAGTATCAGCTGCCTTTCCAAAAGGTGCGTGCGGTTTTAAAGAAAGCTCAAAAAGATGTTGAACGACAAATACGAGAAGATTTTACCAGCGTTGATGACACAGTACTGAGCCAAGCGAATTGGGTAAACATCATTAAGTCGAAGCTTGTTGACTTAGCGGGAGAAAACCAAACGGTCATGGATAAGCTGCAACAAAACCTGAAGTATCAAAAAGTGTTGTCGGCAACCGAGGGTTCAATCGCAAGCGAAGACGAACGTGACGAGTTGATTGAAGAGTTGATTCAAGCTTATGAGAAAGAGGTGTTCAAACCGTTACTGGCGATGTTGCATACAACGAAGCTGTATTGGAAGTTAATGCTGGTGGATGAGACATGTAAGATGAATGAGGAGAATCGTGAGAAGTTCAGTGATTACCCTCAACACATGCAAGCTGCAGAACACTTATATACTCTTGATCAGAAGTTAAGGTCGATGCCGTTAACTTATTAGTCCATGAATGCACTGATAATGACTCAATGGTGATTTAGAGTTTGATATAAGTTGGTTTCAATAGAAGTACGATAACCTAGCTAGCGTTAGCCGCGTGTGAAATGCAAAAAGGGCTAGGTTTCAGATCTGTTTTACTTCTACTCTATTTTGTTCTGCTAGAGCGAATTGAGGGTGACATCTTTTACATCTTTGGGACTAGATGGTGTTTCTTTTGTAGCCTTTGGGAAATGCTATAGGAGTGTGAAATGTCCTAGGGTGTTTCCGTTGCCTGAAACGATAGTTCCGATGCTTTCTCGTTCATTAAATTCAAAGTCGATGAGATAGCTGTGATGTTGTAGCTTGGGCAATATGTGGCGGTGGAGTATATCGCTATTGAGCTGTCGAATCTCGGTGACCCATGAAATCTCTTCTTTGTGTAAATCTATTTTAATCTTGAGCATTTATTACCTTTTAGTTTATTGACTGTTTTTTCGCGTGATAGTTGGTACCAATGGGTTTGTCGTGTTGTTCTGCGTGACATAACTGTGCCTTGTGTTTATTACATTTGTATTTAAGTGCTCGATCTATTCTGACTTCGCTGACAAAAGAGCAAATGACGATAGATCGGTAGTAGGATCGAATTTAAAAGCTATTGAATGACTATCTGGGTGAAAGCTGACGCAGAGATGGTGTAACGAGGGAATCGAGAACTGTCTATGTGGAACTTGGACTTACTTTAGCATTAACAGCTCTATAGATTAGAGCCAGGTGGCGAATTATACGCCTAGTTTTCAAAATTACAACCCTATTTTCAATTAAATTCAAAAATATTTTTGGGTGATTTACCATCGGTTACTGAAGGTTAAATGAGCGAAGGTCAGGGATTTGACCATGATATCTGACTGAGTCTTGGCTTTTCAGCTGTTCGTATTCGTTGTCATTAGTGGGTTTAATTGATCAGCTAATTTGGTGATGATTAAGTCTCTGTTGTATATGATCTTTACATTGTAAATTACAATCCATGATTTTGGGGTTCAGCGTTGTAATTACAGGGTTTTTGGGTGCTTTCCCCATCTGTTTTTTTCTTCAGGTTGATGAGTATTTTCCTCTTCGCGTCTTTTTGATATTTCTGATTCCTAATACCTCTCCTGACTACGCAAAATATGAATACTCACTTTTACGTTTCTGAATAATAAAGTTGTTGTATCGCCAATTTAGTGCAAATATAATTGATAATAGTTCTCACTTGCGTTACAAGTTTGTTGTCAATCCAATGACAGACTTTAAATTATCGTTATTTAGCAGTTGTGTACGCCCCATGCTCGTCTATGAGTAATGTGACTTTCATTGTCATGAGTGGTGGTTTGTATCAATGGCAAAGGAAGAAACATGAAGAAAACAATCAATTCAGTTCGCCAGTTATTGAGCGGGCTTGCCATCGTTCTAGCATCATCATTCATGATGACCGCGCATGCGGAAACCGTCACCATTGAGCATGTGAAAGGCACAGCGCAGTTTACTGAAGTACCACAGCGAGTGGTGGTTCTAGGCCACGGTAGCTTAGACGTGCTCGATAAAATTGGTGTACAGCCAGTTGGCGCGCCTCATAGCTTGCTGCCTGATTACCTAGCTTCGTACAAAGATACGACGGCAAATACAGGCTCTTTAAGCGAACCTGATTTTGAAGCTATCTACATGTTGAAGCCTGACATCATCATCGCGGAAAACCGCATGCTTAAGGTTTACGACAAACTGGCACAAATTGCTCCTACTGTCATGTTTTCTATTGAAGGCGACAAGTACTGGGCTGATGCTCAGCAAAACTGGCGTGTGCTAGGCGACATCTTTGGTAAGCAAGCTGAAGTCGAAGCGATCATTAAAGAGACTCAAGCTTCTATCACAGCGGTAAACGACAAAGTAGCGTCTGACGAAACTTCAGCAATGATGCTAATGAACAACGGCAACAACATTGCGATGTTCAACAAAGGCAGCCGTTTCTCTATCATCTTTGATGACTTTGGTTTCGTGGAATCAAAGAGTGCAACCGTGGCTCCGATTAAAGGAACACACGGCAACCTAATCTCTTTTGAATACATAGCTGATGCAAAACCTGAAGTGCTTTACGTGCTTGACCGCGAAAAAGCGATTGGTAAATCAGAAGGACGCGCACAACAACTGTTTGATAACCCACTGGTTGCGGCAACACCTGCAGCGCAGCACGGCAATATCGTTTACCTTGATTCAAGTGCTTGGTATTTGGCTGGTGGCGGTGTGACAGCGATTCATAGAATGCTTAGTGACATTGAACGTACGATTCAATAGTTACTAACCATCAGATTTTCGGGCTTATAAGAGTGTTCTTATAAGCCCTTTTTCACTTTTTTATACGGGCTACCCGAGACCTATCTTTAGTATTATTCCTATGTTGAAACCCATTGCAGCTGCTGTATTTCTTGTTGTGTTATGCGTTGCGTCATTGATGATTGGAGTCGCTGAAATCAGTTTTAGTGACTTCTTCAATGGCAACCAACACGCCAATTCTATTTATATTGTTAGTCGGATTCCTCGACTACTCGCGATCGTGCTTGCCGGAGCGGGATTGAGTGTTTCTGGCTTGATCATGCAGCAAATCGTACAGAACAAGTTTGCCGCGCCTTCGACGATGGGCACCATTGACTGTGCGATGTTGGGTTACATTGTCGGCATTCTAGTGCTAGGCAATGCTGCGCAATGGAGCTACTTAGGTTTTATCTTCGCGTTTGCAGTGTTTGGCACCATGCTATTGGTTCGCTTCCTACAACACCTCAAGTTTAAGAACGCGGTATTGGTGCCTTTGATTGGCATTATGTATGGCAACGTTGTTTCGTCTCTAACAACCTTTATTGCTTACAAGTACGACTTAGTACAAACCATGTCGGCATGGACGATGGCGAACTTTGCGAGTGTCTTGCAAGGCAGCTATGAAATCCTTTATCTCGCGGTGCCTGCTTGTGTATTGGCTTACTATTTCGCGAGCCAGTTCAGTGCGGCGAGCATCGGTGAGAGCTTCGCGAAAAACATCGGTTTGAATTATCAGAAGATCGTCTTCATAGGTGTTGCGTTGGTTGCTATCTGCGCCTCTTCTGTGGTGATGATTGTTGGTGTTATCCCATTCCTTGGACTTATCGTGCCGAATATCGTGTCGCTGATGATGGGCGATAACATGAAGAAGATTCTGCCTTGGACTGCCTACTGGGGGGTGATCTTGGTGTTGGCTTGTGACCTGCTAGCTCGAATCGTCATCTTCCCTTATGAGATTCCAATCTCGATGGTAATCAGCATCTTTGGTGGCATGATTTTTATTTACCTAATCATGAGAGACAAGTCGAATGCGTGATTCAGTAAAAATTGCGATTCTGGCTATCGCGTCTTTGGGTATGACAGCGCTATTCATCGGGCAGGGGCTGACGTGGGATAACTACGAGTTCTTCTTGTCTCTGCGCCTACCAAAATTGCTGTCGATTGTGTTGGCGGCGGTAGCGATCTCGGCGTCGTCATTGGTTTTCCAAACCATTACTAATAACCGAATTCTAACCCCCTCCATCTTGGGCTTTGACAGCTTGTATATGCTGGTACAAACGGTACTTCTGTTTGTGTTTGGCAGTGCTAGCTTCTGGGTGATTGACTCGATCGCAAACTTTTCGATGTCTGTGACTGTGATGATCTTGTTCTCGTTTGCTCTGTTCCATTTCTACTTTAAGAGCAAGCGAAACAACGTATTCACACTGCTGTTGATAGGCATCGTATGTGGCAGCGTATTCTCGAGTTTGTCTAACTTCTTGGCGATGTTGATTGACCCGAACGAGTTCGCGGTGCTGCAGAATGTGATGTTCGCAAGTTTCAATAACGTGAAAGGCGAGTTGGTTTACCTCAGCCTTATTCCTTTGGGTTTGAGCTTGCTTGGCCTTTGGTTGTTGGCGCCTAAGCTTGATGTACTTTGGCTTGGTGTTGATAACGCGACAAGCCTGGGTGTGAACACCAAGCGATTGACTCAGATTACCTTGGTGATTGTGTCAGTGATGGTCGCGGTGTCGACTGCTTTGGTTGGCCCAGTGCTGTTCTTTGGTTTAATCACCGTGAGCTTAGCTCGTCAGATATTCAAATCTTATCAACATCGTGTGCTTATCATCGCAAGCAGTTTGTTAGCGGTCGTTCTATTGGTTTCTGGCCAATGGTTTATCGAAAAAGTGATGGCGTTTGAAACCACTGTGAGTGTGATTATTAACTTGGTCGGCGGTTTGTATTTTATGTTCTTGTTGTTACGCACCAGAATTCAGTAAAGGTAGTAAGTAGTGATTAAATTAACAGGTTTAAGTAAGAAGTATGGCAAGTCACTCGTGGTTGATGATGCCAGTGCTATGTTCCCGAAAGGCGAAGTGACTTCTATCATTGGCCCAAATGGTGCGGGTAAAAGTACACTGCTTTCAATGGCGAGCCGCTTAACAGACAGCGACGCGGGTGAAGTGGTCATTGGCGATAAGTTACTGGCTGAGTGGGATACCAAAGAGCTAGCCAAGCACCTTGCCGTGTTAAGACAATCAAATAACATCAACATGCGATTTACGATTCGTGAATTGGTCTGTTTTGGTCGTTTCCCACACTCTCAAGGTCGCTTGAAAGACGAAGATCATAAGATCGTCGATACAGCACTAGAACACCTTGGCATTACTGACATCCAAAACAAATACCTTGATGAGTTGAGTGGCGGTCAGCGTCAAATGGCGTTTATCGCGATGGTTGTGGCGCAAGATACGGATTATGTGTTCTTAGATGAGCCTCTGAACAATCTTGATATTAAACACTCGGTCGAAATTATGCAGACGTTGCGTCGTTTAGCGCATGAGTTCAATAAAGCGGTCGTTATCGTGATTCATGACATCAACTTCGCTTCTTGTTACTCAGATAACATTGTTGCGATGAAGAAAGGCAAAGTGGTTAAGTCGGGTAAGGTTTCGGAAGTGGTTGAAAAATCAGTGATGGAGTCTATCTACGAGATCCCATTTGAGATTCGTGAGTTCGATGGTGTTCGAATCTGTATGTATTATTCTGGTCGTTAGATTACTGAATAACTCGGTTGTTTTGCTTTCTAGCCGTTGAACGAAAAGAGCTCCCATATGAGGAGCTCTTTTTGTTTTCGGATAGTATCTGTGTTGTTAGTGAAATGTTGCAATGCAAAGGTAATTCCCCTTGTATAATAATAACTTAACTGACGTAATATTGACTGGTCGTACTTCTAATAACGCCAGTTTGAAGTCACTCACAGATCTACTCTTCATTTTTGAAAATCAATTGCTTTTTTTCTACTTAACCTCTGGAAACCGTTCTACACTAGGGTTATAACTGTTTGATTTGTATACGAGGTATCAATGAGTCGGAAACCTATAGTGTTAGTCGTGGATGACACCCCAAGTAACTTGGATGTGTTAACGGCAATACTCAAAGATACTTATCAAGTGAAAGTAGCGATTAACGGCACAATTGGTATCAAGATCGCGAAGATGGTGCCGCAGCCAGACCTTATCCTCCTTGATATCATGATGCCTGACATCGATGGTTACGAGGTGTGCCGCCAACTTAAAGCTCAGCCGAATACGGCTCACATTCCTATCATTTTCGTGACCGCCACAATTGGTCCAGAAGCCGAAGTAAAAGGACTCTCCTTGGGGGCTGTCGATTACCTAACCAAGCCGATAACCCCTGCAATTGCACTCCAGCGTGTGAAAACGCATATCGCACTTTATGACCAACAACGCGCGTTGTTTAGTCAGGTAAAAGAGAAAACTCAAGAGATCAATCTCGGTAAGCTAGAAACACTGAACATACTGGGTAGAGCTGCTGAATTTAAAGACAATGAAACAGGCATGCACGTTAAGCGTATGAGTCACTACTGTGAAGTGCTAGCTAAAGCCTTAGGAATGACTGACGAAGATGCCGAGACGTTGCGTGATGCAGCACCAATGCATGATATTGGCAAGATCGGTATTCCTGATAGCGTATTACTCAAGCCGGGTAAATTGGACGCCGACGAGTGGACAATTATGCAAAAGCATGTCGAATATGGTGTTGATATACTCGGTAGGCAGAGTGATTCAAAACTGATGCGCATGGCGATTCAAGTGGCGCAGTATCACCATGAAAAATGGGATGGTTCCGGTTACCCGAGTCAAGTGGCAGGGGAAGACATCCCATTGGTTGGAAGAATCGCAGCTGTGGCTGATGTGTTTGATGCACTGACGGCAGAGCGCCCTTATAAAAAGGCTTGGAGTGTCGATGAGGCGCTGAGCTTGTTTGAAGAACAGAAAGGCAAACATTTTGATCCAACTATCGTTGATGTGTTTTTTCTGAAGTTACCTGAGATTCTAGCAATTAAAGAGAAATTTAGAGATGAGTGATGGCTTGATGTTGTCGCTAAATCGTTTGGTTGTTTTTCTGGTCATTACACTTGTGGTGTGGTCGCTGCTAATGCGATCTACGAATGCTGCTGAGGTAACAGATACTGAGTTAAATCAGTGGTTGGGAAACCAACCAACGGTAACTTTTGTTGTCTTGGCCAACCATTATCCTTACTCATTCATCGATGATGATGGGCAGGTTTCTGGGATCATCAAAGATTGGACATTAGATCTTGAACAGCGTTTTGGTGTTCATGTTCGGTTTGTCACAGTTAACTCGCGTATCGAGGCTAAAGCCGCGTTAGTCGACGGGCGAGGCGATGTATTTCCATTCCAACAGTTCGACCCAAGTGAAGGTGGCCGTTTTCTTGCGAGTGCTCCCTATATTCCTTATCAGGTCGCAGTGATTGTTCCCATCGACAACAAACTCGATGGAAACCTAGATCAAAATAATAAACGCCGTATTGCGATGGTTAATGAAAATATCGATTTGGAGCGAGCCGGTGTCAAATTGAGTTCTATTGAGCGAGTGGATTTTGATAACGTTATTGATGCAGTACGTGCGTTAGGGGCCGGGGATGTCGAAGGCATGGTCGGTGAACCTATCACCACTATGGATCTTGCGGAAAAGATTGGCGTTCATGATTTAGCGGTAAATTATGTTCTGGAGCATTGGAAAAGGTTTGAAGCATCAATGGTGATTCGAACCGATGAACCAGAACTGCTGACGCTAATCAACAAACAGATTGAAACCTTCGACGTTGATAACAAGAACCAGATTTTATCGAAGTGGCTAGACAGTTCCCCCTATCGAGTGCCGCTAAAAGGCGTGTTTGGCTTTGGTAACCCTCCGTATTTTTACCCAGACAGCACCGCAGTCGGGCTAGAGCACGACATTCTTCAGCGTGCACTGAATGACATGGGATATAAACTAGGTGACGTTGTCACACTTCCACCTAGCGCCGCTAAAAAAGCCATCGATAACAATAATTCTATAGCCTTTGTTTCTGGTGTTCAGTTTGATGATCCTAATGCGCACTTTTTAAGTGATAACGTTCTTAATATTGAGTTTGTTCCTGTTTCACTAACTCGCCGCAAACTCCAACTTCAATCCCAAAAAGACCTATCATTAGGGGCGTTATTGTTCGACGAAACATCCTCAATTAAAAACTCTGTTGAAGTTCTGAAGAGTAAGTTAGACATTGATCGTATTGAAGATTACGAAGATCTTGAATCAGCATTCTCGCAGTTGAGGGCTCAAAATGTTGACCTGCTAATGGTTGAACGAAGAGTGCTAGAGTGGTTTATCACCAATACTCGTTTTATTGAAATGGCAGAGCTAACGCTACATGACGAGTATAAAGTTGAGTATCCGATCTATGTGGACTTTAAGAGTGAAGAAATCAGAGATAGCTTCAATGCCGCAATTAAAAGGCTTAAACAGGAGGATGACGGCTTAAACCAAATTATCGAGATGCAGGTTCAGAGTGATTTAAGCCTAGTCCTTAAAAAAGCGAATATTATCGCGCAAATATCTGCGTATTTTATCGTCAACGACCGCTTTGAAGAGTTGACGGAAGTGTTTGAAATTTTCGACACGGACAGTTCTTTTCAGGTGATCACCGCACAAGCGGATAACAATAGTCGCCCGATCAAATCTTGGTACATAGGCAACCTAGTTGATCAATATGGAGAGAAGAAAAATACCTCTCACTTTTCATCAGTCACCAAGGTGGCGAATTATAGGACCAAGGGAGGGAGTATCAACTCTGGTTCGATGACTTTCTACTTTGATGTTAATTCGTTAGTGCGGAACCATGTTTATTTTCCATCTGTCGAACAATTTAGTTCATTCGGAGATGCGGCGAAACGCTATATTACGGATGTTTATCAAGCGAGTAACTTGACTGGAGAGATCCTAAATCTAAGCCAAAAAGAGAGGGCGTGGATTAAAGATAATCCGGATGTACGTATAGGTATCGATCCGAATTCGTTACCTTATGAAGCGGTATCCAATACCGGTGAATACATCGGGATGATTGATGATTATCTAACGCTGATTGAACAAAAAACAGGGCTAAGTATTCAGCATGTTGACGTGGCGAATTGGTCTGAGACCCGAAGCTTGGTTGATCATCATGAAGTGGAACTGGTCTCAGCAGCTCAAGAGAATCGTTCGTTAGGAGATAACGTCAAAGCAGCTAAAAGCTTGTTTTCAAGTCGTTTGGCCATTGCATCGAGAAGAGACGTTAGTAGCTTGGTACTTGAAGAAGCTGATGGTTGGAAAATCGGTATATTGAAGAATGCGGCAAATACTAACGCGATTTTAGATAAGTACCCGAACGTTGAGTGGGTAGAGGTAGAATCCACGGCCGATGGGCTCAACCGATTGGATGATAAAACCTTAGACGGCATGGTCGACACTGTTGATGTCCTCAATTACCTCATTGATTCATTTGGTCATCGAGAGATTGGAATTGTCGGACGACTTGATTTTTTCCTTTCACCCACCTTACATGTCATCAAATCTGAGCCTTTGCTTTATTCGATTGTGAATAAGGCGATTGAGAGTATTTCTGCTGAAGAACATCAAAAGATATCGGCGAAGTGGGCGGCGCCAAAAGCGATAGAAAGAGTTAATTATCAATTGGTTTACACCATTTCGGTGTTCTCTCTGGTGATCCTTCTTCTTATTATTTTCTGGAATCGTAAATTAACTAAGCAGATCAGTATTGCTAAGGAAGCAACCGAAGCTCTGGAAAAGGCGCAGAACCAACTCTACAACATGCTAAATAGCTCTCCAATTGCAGCCAGCGTGGTATTTGAAGAAGAGGTTCGTTACGCGAACGATACGGCAAAACGTTTGTTTGGCGTGGAAGATCAGGCGTTGTCTTCTATCGACGTTGCCGCTATCCATGACTCGCTGAGCGTTCGTGATGGCGTGCATGAAGAGCTCGACCTTAACGGTAAAGTTGAAAATAGGGAGTTAGTACTCAGAAAGTCTGATGGAACCCGATTTGTTGCTTTGGTCAGTTACTATCTTTTTGAGATTGATGGTGAAGTCGCCACACTATTTTGGGCATTCGATATCTCTGAAATGAAGCGCCTAAACGAGCAATTGGAAGAAGAGAAACAGAGAGCCGACTTGGCTAGTCAAGCGAAGTCTGAATTCTTAGCTAATATGAGCCATGAGATAAGAACCCCAATGAACGCCATTATTGGTTTGTCTTATCTGGCGATTGGTGAAATATCTAATCCTGTCGCTCGAAATTACATCGAGAAAGTGCACCGTTCTGGCCATTCGTTACTCGGTATCATCAATGACATCCTTGATTTTTCAAAGATAGAAGCTGGGCAACTTGTTATTGATAACGTCCCGTTTGATCCCGTAACGACTTTTAAAGATGTGATTGAGTTGATGGAATCGAAAGCGGCTGAGAAGCAACTCAATTTGTCTATGGTCATCGACCCAGAGTTAGACACGCCACTACAAGGCGATCCATTGAGGTTGTTCCAAGTCATACTCAACCTTGTGGGCAACGCGATTAAGTTTACGGAACAAGGCAGCGTAGTATTAACGGTGGAGCATGTTGACTCGAACGACAGCAGCCTAACCATGAGAGTGAGTGTGATGGATACCGGGATAGGCATTTCGGATGAGAACCGTCACAAGCTGTTTGAAGCCTTTAGCCAAGCGGATACCACAACGACACGTCGGTTTGGCGGTACAGGGCTTGGGCTCAACATTAGCCAGAAATTAGTTCATGCGATGGGCAGTCAAATTACGGTAGAGAGTGTTTACGGGCAAGGCAGTGAGTTCTCCTTTGTACTGACATTGCCACGCTCAAGCTCGGATGCGTTAGCCGACTTCAAAGCTCAAGAGTTGCAACTGGATTATCAGATAGAGTTCAAAGGGCAAAGAGTGCTATTGGTTGAAGACAATGAGCTGAACCAAGATCTCGCCTTAGCATTTTTCAGTCGCTCTAAATTAAATGCCGATCTTGCTGAAAACGGAAAGGAAGCGCTGGAGTTAGCTAAAAACAACGACTACGAAATAATCTTCATGGATCTTCAAATGCCGATTATGGACGGCTTTGAAGCTACCCGTTTGATTCGTGAATTCGATATAGATGTACCGATTATTGCAATGTCAGCCAATGTTTTTGATGATGCGAAACAACGAGCGAGGGAGTCGGGCATCACGGACTTCTTGGATAAGCCTATTGTTATTGATAAAGCGATGTCTTTGATTACTCGATACATTGTTCCTGAGGTCTTAGTTGAAGGTCGAGCGCCATCAGACACCTCTTCAGATGCGATCCAGACAGGTGATTCTGGTGAGAGTGCGGAATTGCACTCCGATCCCCAAATTGAGCCGCCTGTTTTCTCTCGGTCGAGGTTTGAGCAACTGACTTATCATGATGTGAAGCTGCAAGCCAAAATGCTTGATAGGTTCTGCCAAGGATCGCCAGACATTATGTCGGATGCTTTTGATAACTTAGTACAAGGCGACTGGGAGACGTTAGAGCGTAATCTACATACCTTAAAAAGCATGGCAGCTTCGATTGGTGGATTGCGATTGGCAGAGTTACTCAGTGATTTAGAAAGCAAAGCGCATAACAAGGCGTGTGATGAAGCAGATCTTAAGCAAGGCGAACTTGGGTTAATCGAACTGATTAAAGCAGTTGAGATCAGCTTTGATGTGTCTGGTGTTGGGGGATTCAATACGACAAGTACTGAAGAAGCCGATGCGAGTCTTGCTGATACCTCTGATTCACCGAGCATCACGTCAGAACAGCATGCTCAGTTGCTATCACTGCTGGATGCTTATGATAACGATGCAACTCAATATGTGACTGAGTTACTGGCACAGTATCCACATTCTGTTGTTCTCAAAGATGTTCGAAGTGCGTTAGATAATTATGACTTTGAACGAGCAAAAGAGGGGCTTGGCGCTTCTGAGTAGTTGTCTTTTATAAATATCACTTCAACATTAAAGCCTTTAGCTCTTATAGCGAAATAACTAGCTAGCTAAAGGCTTTAAATCTATCTATACCGAACTAACGACTCACGTTCTGTTTGATTAGCTCAACAACCGTATCGTATCGGTGCGGCAGTTTTCGGTTTCGTTTTTGAACCAGATACAGCGTTTCCTCTACTTCTACCTTTGGCGCCACAACGTGTAGCTTGTCTCTATCTGGGAAGTGTTCAACCGCGCCAGCCGGTAACACGGTAAAACCTAATCCTTTTGATACGGGTAGCAAGATCTGGTGAAGCTGATTGATGTAGCCAGATCTTGGTATCTCATTAACGTTGATGTTCGCTAAGTCTTTATCTCCGCAAAGGTCGAAATACAAAGACAGATAGTGTGCAGAATCTGGGTGGGCAATCAGGCCAATGTCATTCAATACTTGCGGCGTTATCTCTAAATCAGCAAGGCTGTGGTGAACAATAAGACACAGTGCTTCTTTGCCGATGACTTGGCTTTGGTAGTAGCTGTCGTTCGGGGAATGCCTAACAATGCCGATATCGGTAGTGCCTTCGCTTAGGTCATTCAATATCTTTTTGTTTGGAGCGGCTTCTAAGTTAATGCTGAGCTCTTGGTGTTGCTGTTGAAGTTCAAGAAGCTTGGGATACAGACGCAAAGAGAGTGAGCCAGAGCAAGACAAGTGACATTGCCCAGCATAAGGGTTATCAAAACTCAGAGACTCAAAAAGATCTTCTTGGTCTTTCTCTAGTTTGATCGCATAGCGATACATAATCCGACCCTGTTCGGTCAGTTCGAAGCTCTTGTTTTCTCGAGATAGCAGGTCACAATTACAAGCTTGTTCAAGCTTCTTGATGTGTTGGCTGACTCCAGGTTGTGTCATATACAACTTTTCTGCCGTTTGGGTGAAATGGCCAACTTCAACCAGAGTCTTAAACGTATTGAGCCAAAGTGGATTAATCATACTCACCTTCAAATACTAAAGCCTATAAATAACAAAGCCAATAAATAACAGAAAATTATTATTATCTTAAGTAATGATAATTTCAACTCTAGCGTCTTAAGTAACGCTAATCAAAGTCATGTGGTGGTAGCACTTTATATTGGTCTATTGGTCGCTTTGTAGAGTTGCTATGAGTAACAAAGTGTTGCGACTTTGTTGAATTTTTGGTCTATTGACCAACTGTGCTCATATTTAGGAACGAAGATGAATAGAAATGTTTGGCTGCTTTCACTGTGTCAGGCCTTGTTGATGACGGGTAATATATTACTGATCTCTGTGATTGGTTTGATCGGTAAGCAGATTGCACCCAGTGTCAGCATGATCACCTTGCCGGTTGCACTGCAGTTTTTGGGTTTAATGGCAGCCACTATTCCAGCATCTTTAATTTCAGGCAAGTTAGGGAGAAAGCGAGGATTTAGCATTGGTAATGTGGTTGGCATTACAGGAGCTAGTCTTGCCACCTACGCACTGTCTCAACAACATTTCTATTTGTTTTGTTTCGCTACGTTCTTACTTGGGATAGGCATAGGTTTTGGCACGCTTTATCGTTTTGCTGCAATCGAGGTGTGTGATGAAAATGCCCGTCACCGAGCGATCTCTATCTCGATGGCTGGTGGCGTTTTAGCCGCGGTATTAGGACCAAATTTGGCGATTATGTCGCAACAGTGGTCGCAAGATGGCTTGTACATTGGTGCTTTTGCTTCTTTGATTGGATTGAACATTCTTGCGTTACTCATCTTACAAACAATTCAGTTTCCAAAAGTCTCTTTTAATAGTCAGGCACCTAAATCCGATCCTCTCAGTGTGATAGTAAAAGCGCCTAACTTTATTGGCGCAGTGTTTGCTGCCATGGTCGCTTATGCGGTGATGAATATCCTGATGACAGCAACGCCATTGGCAATGATTGGTTGTGGCTTTGACTTTACCAAAGCAGCGGGCGTCATTGAGTGGCACGTATTGGGGATGTTTGTTCCTGCATTCTTTACTGGTTCACTTATTGAGAAGTTTGGCTCAAGAATGATGATCTTGGCAGGCGGGGTTCTGTTCGTCGTCTGTATCGCGATTAACATTCATGGCGAATCTATCTGGCACTTCAGAGCGGCTCTAGTTGTGCTTGGTGTCGGTTGGAACTTTATGTTTATCGCGGCAACAGGTTTGTTTAGTCAGTCCTACCAATCGCAGAATAAAGCTAAGGCACAAGCGTTTAATGAATTTATTGTCTTTGGCTGTGTGACGATTACAGCGATGCTCTCTGGCTGGCTAGAATCGACAGCAGGGTGGCAGAACCTCAATATCTACGTATTACCATTCGTGTTAGCTGTTATCTTGCTGTTCGCATTCAGTGCTCGTAAATCGCGTATTCAAAAGCAGCCTGTGTAATGGCTCATCGAATGGTGGTTCAGTAAATTTGTTACTGTGATTAAAACCCAAGTATCTCGAACTGCGACCAATAGAAAGCCCTACCAAATCGGTAGGGCCTTTGCTTACGGCTTAAATAATAACGTTTTCTTAAAACTGCTGTCGTGGCTTATATCCTGTGACAACAGTACTTAAGCTTGTGTTGTAAATACGCATGACAGAGCCAGCGATGATTTACAGGTCGACCAAAATTGTCTTAGTGGTAATCCCACCTTGGTCATCGATTATCTTCAGTGTCACCTCGTGCTTTCCGTATGAAGGGAAGATTGACGTGAATGTGCGACCTCGTTTCACCTTTCCGTTTGGAAGTGTCCACTCGGTATCAACAATACGACCATCGCTGTCTGAACTTGTAGACCACATGGTTACCCAGCGGCCCAAGTGAATGTACTTCGCGCTCACTTCTGGAAGGGCGTTTGGAGATTCAACACTCACTACGGAGCTAAATGAAGCGGTAGCGCCTTTGTCGTCGACAACAGTCAAGTTCACCGTGTATTCGCCCGCTTGCTCGTAAGACCAAGTTGGTGCCACTTCGTTACTTGTTGTGCCGTTCCCAAAGTCCCATAGGTAACGGGCGATCTCACCGTCTTGGTCTGAGCTGAAGTTGTTTGCAGAAACAGTCAGACCAGTCACATTAAGCTCGAAGTTCGCAGTAGGAACGATGTTGTGTTGGCTTACTTTAGATAAGCGAACCACACCGTATTCGTTGTTATCACTCTGATTCACAATATCGACCGCTAAACCAAACTCCGTCAGGATGCGTCCTGAATCTGGTGCTTGAGGCGATGTGTAATCTTGGTCATCCGAGAAGCTAGCATTGCCAACCAAACTGGCATCTTCGAGTACATCGTTGTCGCTGTTTACAAGACGCATTGGAGTATGATCTTTGAGTGAAAACGCTGCGTCTCGAACTTGGTAGCGTGTTTGAGCCGCTTCACCAGAGTTTGCCCACACCATGGCATTTTGGTCTGCATCGACCACGCCTAACCAACCTTCACCAGGGTGTTTACCTACCCAGTTGTCGGTTAGTGATTCGTCGACGTACCAAATGATCAAGCCAGGGTCGAATGACATCAGTTGTCCCATGCGTTTGATGTTCGCTAGGCCTTCATCAACATCCATGTGGCTGCGCCATTGCAATAGATAGTAGTGCTGCGCTTGATGGAATCCATTACTCAGCTTGTAACCATTAAGGGCGAAGGTGGAGTTGCTTTCACCATCGTCTATTGAGGTCACTTCACCATCGACAACAACAGCAAGGTTATCTAAATAGGAGCCTTCCATTGCTAAGCCGCCATCGGTGATGTATTCAAAAGACAGTTCCACTTCTTGGCCTGCCCATTGTGAAACGTCGAACTCAGCGTCGACCCATCCGCCAGATTCGCCGCCAATAGCAGGAACGAGGTCCGTGTTGTATGGATCGTCCATTGAGGTAATGTTTCCTGCAATGGCTTGTCCGTTGATTAGCACGCGCGCAAAGTCGTAGTCTTTTTCAATCTCATACCAAGTTTTGAAAGACAGCAGTGCAGAATCACCCGCTGGGATCATCAACTTGCGAGTCATACTGTTTTTCAGATCATCGCCTTTTTGAGAGTGGAATGAATACTCGCCCTCAAAGGGTTTCAGACTTTCAATCTGCTTTTCAGGAAGATCCACTTTGATCATGTTAGGACGACTGTTATCCGTTGTTTGGAACAGCGTATACACTTGTGGATTGTCTTCTAGGTCATCAATCGAGAGCTGATCATCGTTAACCCAACGTCCGCTAATCGATTTCTGTAGGAAGTGTTTTGCCCAAGAGCTGAATGCCGTTGGTTGTGTACCACCAATTTGACCAGCCCAACTGCCCGAAGACATGATTGACCAGTAAGAAACCGGTTCGCCTCTGCCTGTGTATTGCGTGTCATACTCGTCTGGTAAGCCTAAATCATGACCATATTCGTGGGCACAAACACCTGCAGCCGCATCAATCGGTTGAATGGTGTAATCGAACGCCGCGTATTGGCCACCAAATCGATCTGGAAGCGAGCTAGAAGTACCTTCCAGTACATGAATGCGACCAAGGTTGAATCGGTGAGACCAAATCGCATCAGGGCCTAACACGCCACCACCGGCTTCTTCGCCTACCGATGCATGAAACACCATCAGGTGATCAATCACACCATCGGGTTCGCGGAAATTTCCGTCACCGTCGTAATCGTAACGATCTTCGATGTCGTAATCGGCAAGGTTGATACTCGGATCTTGAGCCAGTTGATTCAGCGCTTCACGAACCAGTTCTTGGGCGTTTAGGTCGTTGTCGGTGGTAGGGGAGTTGCCACCATAGAATGACGCAGGCTTAGAGGCGCGATACCAACCTGCCGCTTGACCTGCAACGCTGTAACTGTCGCCTGATTCGCTTTGGTAATATTGGCGCATCGAGATTAGGTTTTCGCCATTTGGCCCTGTGTAGCCAGAATTTGAAAACAACAACTCTTGATAATGTTCAGGGCTGTAGCTCTCGTAGAGCATCTGCGTGTGCTCTTCGGTCAACTTGTTGTCATCCCAGTTCAAATCAGGGAAATCGACCAATAGAGCGAGTACTTTATCGGTGCGCTTGGTGCCGACTTCTAAAGCAAAGACACTCGCTTTTTTAACGCCAGACCCTTTTTCTATGGCTTTGAGTATTTTTACGCGTTGCTCAAGTGCTTTTTTTCCGAATTGAGCATCGCCTTTGAAACCGGAATTGATTTTATTTTTCAAGTAACGGTCAAGCGCATCCTGCTTTGCCACATCGGTTGCATCTTGGTCGACTAAGCCTTGTCTAACTAGCATTTCAATGAGTTTGTCTTCATTAACTACGCCTAAATCAATAGGTGTTTTTGCATAACCACTGACGCTAAATAGAGTAAGCATTGCTGAAGCCAACAATGTTCTTCTCATCATTTTCATTATATTTACTTTTTATATTTCCATGTCGATATCAGTATCAACTTGCCTTATTCGGATCTGTTGTCCGAGTTTGGCCTAATACACTCTTGTGGTGTCTTATTTAACTGACGTGTGTTTGTTGTATTTTTTTTACCTTCTATCTCTTTTGTATTGGTTGTCTCTTTTCTATTTTTTGAATCAAACGGAGTGCTCTTCACTTTTTTAGCGTTGAGATAGATACGCAAAGCTTCTTGATTTTCCTCATAGGTTAAGCCTGAACAGATAACACCTTGTTTAATCAATGACTTCAGCAATAGTTCGTCGTTCTCAATAGTGGAAGCCTGTGACAGTGAGGAAAAAATTAGAACCATTAAAGCCATTGTTTTGTGTGACATTATTATATCAAGCCATCAGTTTTGATTATGTAACAAAATATATTTATAAAATTTACCAATCAAATGGATAATTATTACAATTAATTATTCGTTCCGGTTTCAACATTTAGAGTTAATATAAAATAAGGAGTGTTATTTATTCTATTGTCAGTTATTTAATGGGTTTTGTTGAATGAATAGTTGATAGTTTGGATGTTTAATAACATTGATTAGGTCGTGGTTATTATTCTGGAGGGCGCTTTATACAAGGCGTTGGGTTCTAACTAATAAGATGATTTTTTATTATCGGTGTTTTAAAATACGCATGTAATAACTGAGTCATTAGTAAATACCCATGCTCAAATTATTTTTACTCAAAATATCAATAATTAGGGTATTAAGCGCGATTTAAAGTGCTTCAAGAGAACAGATTTCACAATAGCTCGATCAAATGGAGTTATCAGATAAGAAAAAGAGCCCGCGTTTAGGCTTTTTAGTTCGTGTACGCGTTAGCGATTTACTTATGGTTGAGTAGAGGATTGCCATGGTTAAGACATCCAAGCTTACTAAAGGCTTTGTTGAATGAGTGCTGTGCAAAGATTTAAACATTCGTACATTCCATACCTCTGTTTCAATGAGAACCATGAGATTTAAACTGTAGGTAACTTAGATGATTTATAAATGTTGATTTGAGAAGAAGCGTGAAGCGCTGAGCTTTGTGAGGTGTCGAGCGTATTTTTGTATAAATAGCAGGCATTTACACAAAATGTGACGTTCACATTTTGTCATAACTTTAATAATTGTATATATTCCTCGCCTAAAATAATAATTAACCTAAGTTAATATAATGACTGTCAGCTCATCTACTCAATCTCGTGAAACGCTTCTCAGCGAAAACGAACAACTTGTCTCTACCACTGATTTAAAAGGCGTGATTACGTACAGTAATGATGCTTTTTGTCGCATAGCGGAATACAGCCAACAAGAATTGCTAGGGCAACACCACAATATCGTAAGGCATAACGATATGCCGAAAGCCGCTTTTGCTGATATGTGGGTTAACCTAAAGCAAGGTAAAGCTTGGCGTGGCATCGTAAAAAACAAAACCAAATCTGGTGGGTTTTACTGGGTCGATGCTTATGTAACTCCAATTTACGACAATGGTAAGGTGAGTGGCTACCAATCTGTTCGTATTAAGCCAAAGAATGAATGGATACAAGTTGCAGATAAGGCTTACCAAGGCCTCTTGAAGGCCGAAAAGTCGGGTCGCCAATGGTCATTAAAGATCAGTGACAGTGTTCGTTACGCCGTGTTGCTAGGCTCTTTGGCTGCGCCGTTAATTTCAAATCTCATTGAAGTAGGGCAAGTATCACAATGGTTGTTGAGCCTACTTCCTGTTTCAGCATTAGCACTGCTTTTCCGACAAGAGCTGATTGATACTCCACTGCAGTTGAAAAAGCTGCAATCTAAATTCGATAGTGTTAGTCGTCTTGTTTATTCAGGTAATAGTCAGTTCTCTATTGCCGATTTTCACTTAAAACTATTGTCTGCAAGAATCCACACCGTATTAGGTCGCATGACAGACTCAGCCAAGCCGTTACAAGATTTGGCTGACAACCTAAATGCGACGTCATTTGAAGTATCAGAAGCCTTAGATCAACAAACAAAAGACATTCTTCAAGTACGAGAGGCGACTGAAGAGGTTGAAGTCACCGCCAATGAGGTCTCTTCTCGCACAGAAGAAGCGCACCAGATTGTTGATGTGACTTTGCAAACCTGTGCTGGCGCTAAAGAAAGCATTAATCAAACTCATCAAAACTTAGAGAGCCTAGCTTCTCAGGCTGAAAAGGCGACTCAAACGACTTACCAACTGAGCGATCAAGCGCAGAGCGTAAGCAAGATAATGGAAGAGATTGGTGGAATCGCCGAACAAACCAACTTGTTGGCCCTGAACGCTGCGATTGAAGCGGCGAGAGCGGGCGAGCAAGGACGAGGCTTTGCCGTTGTTGCCGACGAAGTCCGTGCATTGTCGGGTCGAACCTCAAAGGCTACGGTTCAGATCAAAGAGAGCATCGATACCATGCTAACGACGATTGAAGGGTGGCAAAAAGATATTCTGGCGAACCGTAAGCAAACGGACGCATGTGGTGATGTTGCGAAGGTGAGTGCAGAGCGCTTGTCGGAAGTCGAAAACCTAATGCAATCCATGAATGAACTCATGCAGTCTGTTGAAAGTTCTGCTCATAAGCAACGTGAGCTGTCGAGTGAAGTCAATCTGCATATGCAGTCTATCGCCTCGACCGCAGAACAAAACTTAGTGGCAACGCATTCTGTGAAAGACCACTCCACAGAGCTAAAAGAACGAGTCAATGAGTTCTACCAACTGGCAAAGCGTTTCGAAGAAAAATAGCCGTTAGATTTAATCCGAATGAGAGAAAAGACAAAAAAAGCCCCGTATTTTCATGCGGGGCTTTCTGTATGCATCAACCCATTGAAGGGCGAGACAATGTATTCAAGATTAAGCTAGAAGCTCTTTCGCTGTGTTTACTACGTTTTCAGTAGTGAAACCGAACATCTTGAATAGCTCACCTGCAGGTGCAGACTCGCCGAACGTTGTCATACCGATGATCTTGCCACCGAAACCAACGTACTTGTACCAGAAGTCAGCGATGCCAGCTTCTACAGCGATACGTGCCGTTACGTCAGATGGAAGTACAGACTCACGGTACTGCGCGTCTTGTTTGTCGAACGCATCAGTAGCAGGCATAGAAACTACGCGTACTTTCTTACCTTCAGCCGTTAGCTCAGCAGCAGCGTTAACCGCTAGCTCAACTTCAGAACCCGTTGCGATAAGGATAAGCTCTGGCTTGCCTTCACAATCTTTCAGGATGTAACCACCCTTAGCGATGTTTGCTACTTGCTCAGCGTCACGATCTTGTTGTGCAAGGTTTTGACGAGAGAAGATAAGTGCAGAAGGACCATCTTTACGCTCGATTGCTAGTTTCCAAGCAACAGCAGACTCAACTTGGTCACATGGGCGCCATGTGCTCATGTTTGGAGTTAGACGTAGAGAAGCGATTTGCTCAACTGGTTGGTGAGTTGGACCATCTTCGCCAAGACCGATAGAGTCATGCGTGTAAACTTGGATGTTCTGAGTTTTCATCAGAGCAGCCATACGCATAGCGTTACGCGCGTATTCCATGAACATTAGGAACGTTGCGCCGTATGGTACGAAACCACCGTGTAGAGCGATACCGTTCATGATAGCCGTCATACCGAATTCACGTACACCGTAATGGATGTAGTTACCAGAGAAGTCGTTCGCTTCAAGAGACTTAGAACCAGACCACATAGTTAGGTTAGAAGGCGCAAGGTCAGCAGAGCCGCCCATGAATTCTGGTAGCATAGCACCGAACGCTTCTAGAGCATTTTGAGATGCTTTACGTGATGCGATGTTTGCTGGGTTAGCTTGAAGATCAGCGATGATTGCCGATGCTTTCTCTTCCCACTCAGCTGGTAGGTCACCGTTTACGCGGCGTTTGAATTCAGCTGCCAGCTCAGGGTATGCTGCTTCATAAGCTGCAAGTTTCTCGTTCCACGCTGCTTCCTTAGCTGCGCCTGCTTCTTTCGCATCCCACTCTGAGTAAACTTCCGACGGAATTTCAAAAGGACCGTGCTCCCAACCTAATTCTTTACGTGTTGCTGCAATTTCTTCAGCGCCTAGTGGAGCACCGTGACAGTCGTGCGTACCTGCTTTGTTTGGAGAACCAAAGCCAATCACCGTTTTAGTGCAGATTAGAGTAGGGCGAGGGTCTGCTTTAGCCGCTTCAATCGCTGCGTTGATAGCGGCAGAGTCGTGGCCATCTACTGCTGGGATTACGTGCCAGCCGTAAGCTTCAAAACGCTTAGGTGTATCGTCAGAGAACCAACCTTCAACTTCGCCATCGATAGAGATACCGTTGTCATCCCAGAAAGCAACCAGCTTACCAAGACCAAGCGTACCTGCTAGAGAACATGCTTCGTGAGAAATACCTTCCATCAGACAGCCATCACCCATGAATGCATAAGTGTAGTGGTCTACGATGTCGTGGCCTTCTTTGTTGAACTGTGCTGCAAGCGCTTTCTCAGCCATTGCCATACCAACAGCGTTAGTGATGCCTTGACCTAGAGGACCAGTCGTTGTTTCGATGCCTGGTGCGTAGCCGTACTCTGGGTGACCTGGAGTCTTAGAATGCAGTTGACGGAAGTTTTTAAGATCTTCAATTGAAAGCTCGTAACCTGCTAGGTGAAGCAGAGAGTAAATCAGCATTGAGCCGTGGCCGTTAGACAGGATAAAACGGTCGCGGTCAGCCCACTCTGGGTTTGCTGGGTTATGGTTTAGGTGAGAGCGCCAAAGTACTTCAGCGATGTCTGCCATACCCATAGGTGCGCCTGGGTGACCAGAGTTTGCTTGTTGTACGCCGTCCATGCTTAGAGCACGAATAGCGTTAGCTAGATGTTTGCGATTCATAAGAACTTCCGAATAAAAATTAAGAAAAACAAAATTGATAAAAGTAGGGGAACTGAACGTTCCCCTATTTGAATTTGGTAAGAGTGATTACAGCTTAGCTGCGATCATGTCTTCTAGTTTGCCTTGGTCAACGGCGAAGTTGCGGATGCCTTCAGCCAGTTTCTCAACAGCCATTGCATCTTGGTTGTGGTCCCATAGGAACTCAGCGTGAGTCATCGCTGCTGGACGCTCTTTAGTACCGTTAGAGTCGATAAGTTTCTCAACTACTTCGCCTTCTGCTGCTTCTAGGTCTGCTAGAAGTTGAGGAGCGATAGTTAGACGGTCACAACCAGCAAGTTCAAGGATCTCGCCGATGTTACGGAAGCTTGCGCCCATAACAACAGTCTTGTAACCGTGGTCTTTGTAGTAGTTGTAGATATCTGAAACAGAGATTACGCCTGGATCTTCTGAAGCTTCGAAATCACGACCTTCTTTCGCTTTGTACCAGTCCATGATGCGACCTACGAAAGGAGAGATTAGGAATACGCCAGCTTCAGCACAAGCACGAGCTTGAGCGAAAGAGAATAGAAGCGTTAGGTTACAGTTGATGCCTTCTTTCTCTAGGATTTCAGCAGCACGGATGCCTTCCCAAGTAGAAGCCAGTTTGATAAGGATGCGGTCGTTAGTGATGCCAGCGTCGTTGTACATTTTGATAAGTTGACGAGCTTTAGCAACACTGCCTTCCATGTCGTAAGAAAGACGAGCATCTACTTCTGTAGAGATACGGCCAGGTACAACTTTCAGGATTTCTTTACCGATGTTTACGTTAAGCATGTCGCAAGTGTCTTGAACTTGCTGTGCTTTGTCATCGCTTTGCGCTTTAGCGTATTCGATAGAAGCATCGATTAGAGGTGCGTACTCAGCAATTTGAGCAGCTTTAAGAATTAGAGATGGGTTAGTTGTTGCATCTTCAGGAGTGTACTTGCTGATAGCTTCGATATCGCCAGTGTCAGCTACAACAGTTGTTAGTTTACGAAGTTGCTCTAATTTATTGCTCATTTTGATCATCCTATGTATCGCATAACACCTCATTAATGGGAGAGGTGTGGGCATTTGCAAGCTAACTAATGAAGTTCTCAATGGTTGTACCAGTGAGCCAAACTTACATTAATTTAAATTTTTCTCCGAACGAACATTTGCACAGAACATTTGATCGCTCGATGAGTAAATGATGTAGCCATATTTATCCGATCTAGCACCAAAGTCAACGGTAAATAGTCCTGTATGGTGACTTCAGTCAAATATATTTCGCTCTAGTAATCATGGGGTATGCAAGCAAACGTTTAATGGGCAGAATGAAGTGAATTAATCAACAATAAAACCAAGGTCATCATCGTGAACAAATGTTCCTTGCTGTTACATATGTTCACGGTGTAAACTTGTGTATCACTTGCTGATGCATCGAACATTTGTTCTCAAGCAGGTAAAATAATTGTTAAATATTGGTTGAGTGGTATATGAGTAAGAATATCCAAGATGTTTCCGAAGAAAACACTGATCTCCTCACTGAAGTCGCGGTTGCTTATTATCAAGATGGTGCCACGCAAGAAGAGATATCTAAAAAGTACTCTATCTCCCGTGCAAAGGTTGGTCGAATGCTCAAGCAAGCCCGAGATGAGGGCATTGTTGAGATCACCGTGAAATACCACCCTGTCTTTAGTGCGAAGATCGAGCAACGTTTGATCGAACGATTTGGTGTAAAGCGTGCGCTTGTGGCACTAGACCAACCGAATGAAGAGAAGCAACGACTCCAAGTAGCCGGTTTAGTGTCTAACTATCTTACCAGTACACTGAAAAACGGTATGGTGGTGACAGTAGGGCAAGGGCGAAACGTATCGTCTGTTGCTCACCACACTGGCGTAATTACGCCACGAGACTGTAAATTCGTGTGTGGTATCGGCGGTATTCACCCAAGAGGCGGTATGTTTAATGCCGACCATATATGCAGGCAGCTAGCCAAAAAGTACGGTGGATCTTCTGAAACCTTATACGCGCCCGCTTATGCCGAGAATAAAGCGCAAAAAACCGCATTTATGGAAAACAGCACCGTTAAGCAGACACTCGATCTCGCTCGAAAAGCCGATGTTGCATTAGTCGGTATCGGTGATATGAGTGAAAACAGCTATATGGTCGACTTAGGTTGGTTTACCGCAGGTGAGGTCGTTCAATCTCGTTTATTGCAAGGAGTCGTCGGTGACTTTGCGGGTTATGACTTTTTCGATGTTCACGGTAAAACAGCAAACACAGTAATGAGTGACCGTGTGATTGGTTTGGCCTTGGAAGAATTCCGCCCAATTGCAGAAGTCATTGCCATTGCAGCCGAGAACAGTAAACCACTCGCTTTGTTAGGTGCACTAAGAACCGGCGTGGTAGACGTGATCGCAACCAGCGTAAGTAATGCTTTAACGGTACTTAATTTGGACGAACAACTTAGCGTGAATAAACCATACGGCAGTGAATAGTAAGATATTTGTGCTTCGTTGAATTCACTATTTGAGTAATCATGGAAAATCCCCCTAATGAAACCAGTGCAATAAGGGGGATAACTATTAGACATGACTCGAATAGTGAATTTGTTCAGCGGTTGAAAGAATTATCACTCTTTAATGTTAAGCCACACTAAAGGAGATAATTATGAAACTGTCATTTATCACACACGCTATTTCTAGCAACAGTGACCAATCAAGTTCTATCTTTAAATCTATTTCTATCTTTGGGCTTAGCTCAATAGCCACGGCTTGTATGCTCACACCTACAGTACATGCCGATGATAAAGTCGTCGCAGGGTATTTTGCGGATTGGCAATATCTGAATAAAGACAACCCTTATACCGTTGACGACATACCTGCAGACAAGCTCTCACATATTATTTACGCCTTCTTGAGCATGTGTGGTCCTCATAGCGGTGCTGGTGAGCCCGTCCAAAAACAAATTCAGCAGCAATGTGCAGACAAACAACCATATACCGCGATTATTGTGGATAAAGAAGCTGCGTTAGAAGTCGATTTCGGAGACGTGGGTGTTGATGTCGCCTATAAAGGTCACTTTGCCCAGTTAGCTCAACTGAAGGCCGACAATCAAAATATCAAAATTTTGCCCTCATTTGGAGGGTGGACAATGTCTGAACCTTTCCATGCGATGGCGAAAGATCCTCAAGCCATTGCGCACTTTTCAAAAACTGCTGTTGAATTGATCCAAAAATACGACTTCTTTGATGGTATTGATCTTGATTGGGAATACCCAGGAGGCGGCGGCTTAACCACTTCGCCTTGGAACCCAGAGACGAAACTAACGGATGAGCAAAAAGCGCTAGAGCGTGAAGCTTTTACTCTTTTAGTAAAAACAATCAGAAGTGATTTGGACGCTCTATCAAAGACGACTCAAAGAGATTACGAGCTTTCAACGGCTGTCGGTGTTGGTGCTAAGGCAGCTCAAATTGACTGGAACGCAGCTAGCCCATATCTGACGAACATGTTTGCGATGACGTATGACTTCCTCGGAGGCTGGGGAACTCAAACAGGTCACACAACAAACTTACATGCCACCGAGCGTAGTTGGTGGGGAATGGGAGCTGATGTCTTCATTAATCAGATGATAGAGCAAGGTATTCCTAGCGAGAAGCTCGTGATCGGGGCGGCTTTTTATGGTCGAGGTTGGCAAGGGACAAAAGACTTTGCTGGAGAGCTGCCTAAAGGAGACCTAGTTTCTGAACAAGGGGCGCAGTTTGGTACCGGTGAAAACGGTTACTTCATGTTTTGGGATCTTATGAATAACTACAGCAGCAAACAAGGTTATGAGTATAAGTATGATGAGCAAGCTCAAGCACCTTATTTGTGGAACCCAGATAAAAAAGTATTCATATCTTTTGAAGATCAGCGTTCTATTAAAGCAAAGGCAGAATGGGCGAAGAAATCAGACCTAGGCGGCATTTTTACTTGGGAATTATCAGGAGATCCTTCCGGGCAGTTGATCGATGTTATGCATAGTGAAATGAATAAAAAGTGAAATGAATAAATAACCGAACAGAAAATATCTAGAAAATAAGGTAGGTGTTTATCTGCCTACCTTATTTAGCTCGTCTATTTAACTCGCGTTCTTAAACAGAACATTCCGCGTGCTCGGTCACTTTCTTGTTTAGGTGAGTAGCCAGCTCATAATAAGGAATAGGGCGAGAGAAGTAATAGCCTTGCATTAAGTCACATCCACATGCCTTTAGAATTGCGAAGTGTTCGTTTGATTCTACGCCTTCTGCTAATACCACCATGCCGAAGTTCTTACCGATTGCGATGATGTTTTGCACCATGGTGAGTGACTGCTGATCGACAGCAATGTTCTCAATAAAGCTCTTATCGATTTTAAGTTCATCGATAGGCAGTGCTTTCAACATACTTAGTGATGAATAACCTGTCCCGAAATCATCTAAAGAGATCTTTATATTCTTCTCTTTGAGGGCTTCAAAAGTCGGTTTCACCAAAGTCACATCTTCAATGAACAAGCTCTCGGTAATTTCTAGCGTTAAACAGCTAGGAGAGAGTTGATACTTTTCTAGTGTCGCGAACAAGTGCTCAGAGAAGGATTGATGAGAAAACTGACGCACTGATATGTTGATCGACAGCCCGATCTTTTGTTCTGTTGTTCGGTGCAAGTGGGCGATCTGCATAATGCTGGACTCAATAATAAAAGTCCCCAGTTTTTGCATTAAACCCGTGTTCTCTGCTATCGGTATAAAGACATCTGGCGGAACAAAACCCAATTCCTCATCAATCCAGCGCACGAGTGCTTCTACACCATGAATACTTTCATTTGCACGAACCAGCGGTTGGAAAACCATGAACAGCGTTTGTTTCTCGATAGCGATGCGTAGCCTTTGTTCTACTTTCATTTTGTAGAGATGAGCATCTTGCATTTCCGTTGTGAAAATACTGTACGAGTTTTGCTGCTGTTTCGCTTTGTACATTGAAATATCGGCAGAACGTAACAGGCTATCCAGATCTTTTCCGTGTTCTGGGAAACGCGCTACGCCGATGCTGCAACCTAACAAAAACTGAGCGCTTTCAACTTCATAAGGTTGAGAAAGCACTTCAATAATGCGCTTGGCGAGTCGTTTAATTTCAGCTTCATTCGACAAGGGCGTCAAGAACAAAAACTCATCACTGGATTCACGTACCAATAGGCTGAGGCGAGATCGGAACCTCATCAAACGCAAAGCGATCTGTTTGAGAACCTTATCTCCAAAGTCATGCCCGTGGGTGTCATTGACGCATTTAAAGTTATCGATATCGATAAACAACAGCGAAAACGGCTCTGACTCATCGTCAATCCATTTACCAATGTTTCTACGCATGTACAAACGGTTTGGCAGAGAGGTTAAAGGGTCATGGTTCGCCTGATAAATGAGTTGGCTACGAGTCCGTTGTTCATTCTTGGCAATCGACTTAACCAAAAAGTAGAAACCAAACTGAAGAAAAATAAAGGCAACGAAAAGAATGCTGAACTCTTGTATGAATATACTATCGACGTGAGTTAGATCCGTACGTCCTACCACCCATAATTTGTAGTTTGGGATGTATTTCGCGCTCATCAAAGAGTGGTACTCTTCATCGTCGACGACAAAAGAATAGGTTTCTTGCCCATTCATCGCTTCTTGTACGCTAATTCCGAAGTGGTCGGTAAAGATACTTGCAATACGCTGTATGACATCTTTGCCGACTGGAGAGGAATAGGCACTCTCAGATTCAATATCACTTGAATAAAACTGGCGATAGCTGTCTTTTCTGATCAGGCTTAGTGTATTGAAACTTCCGGCGTGAGCATTATTTTCAAATACGATCGTTGCGTCTAATCGTAGCCCTGCGGTCATTACTGCATCGGTTTTCTTGCCATCGATTGAAATTGATTTTCTCAGCGGGATGACTAAGCTATTCAACGAATCTTGAAAATAGGTACGGCCAAGCACCATGCTACTGCTTGATAGGGCGTCTAGGAAGGAGCCTCTGGTTGGCGCGTATTGCAGCAAGTTCCTTTGATTCGCAAGTTCGAGATTTGAGCTAATCGAGAGGTAATCACCGTCGGTGTTCAACAAGCCAAACGCTGCTATCGCAGGGTGGGTCTCAAGTAGCTTGTCTAATATTGGCCTAATCTGGATAGATGCAGTACGTGTGAAATCAGACTGTTGAGCCAGTTGATGGCCAACCACTTCTAACAAGGCTTCTTGACTGGTCAGCAGCGAGTTGACGGAGCTAGAAAAAAGCTCAACCTGAATGTGTTGCTGCTCTATGAAGTCGTCTCTGTTTGCTTTCCAGTTTGTTATTCCCAACGCGGCGAAAAGTATCAGGGTCAGTAGTACGACAAACGCGTACAGCGACCAGATATTTTGCTTAAATAGAGCCATGAGATGCCTTTGTTGGTTACTACTTTTAACAGACTGCAAGTGACAAACTATTGGGTTGTCAGCGCGATTCATGCAACGAAAAATACAAACATCAATGATGAAAGTATTAATGATTAAATAGTGTAACGACTACGAGCAGAGATTCTTGAGTGAAAAATTAGTATTCATAACGTCGATAACGATTAGTTTATGATTAATCACGAATTATGGTTAGCAAGTTGATGTGGGTTACAAATCAAACGGCGTGAATCGAGTCTTGGTCTCAAATGAACATAGCGTTAACTGCGACATAGAGGCTTACTTCATGAGACGTGGAGCCATCATTATCAGTAAGCTCTTTATGCATGCGCAGTATATTCTAATAGTTGCATTAAGCGAAGTTGAATTACTTTTTAGTCACGGCGATAGGGAGTTTGTCGTTAGCACCCCATTCCGTCCATGAACCATCGTAAACACCCATTTCACCGTTATAGCCAGCGAGTTTAGCGGCTAATAATATGATGCAAGCTGTTACGCCAGAGCCACAGCTAAAGAACATAGGTTGAGAAGGCGTTAATTCTAGCGTTGAAAAGATATCAATAAGCTCTTCTTGGGACTTTAACTTGCCGTTTTTGAGTACTTGGGCAAATGGTAGGCAAATAGAATTCGGTATATGGCCACTACGCAAGCCTTCACGTGGTTCAGGAACTTCTGAATCGAAACGAGCTTGAGAACGAGCATCTACAATGTTTGCGCTCTTGTCAGTTGAGTAACCTTCAATCTGCTGAGCACTGACAAAGTAGTTGTCTTGAATATGGCCTTCAAAATTGCCCGCTTTTACTTCGGTGCGATAGTCAGTCTCGGTCGCGTAACCGGCTTCGATCCAAGCTGGCAAACCGCCATCTAAGATGAATACATCGTTGTGTCCCATTGCCATAAACATCCACCACGCACGAGGAGAAGCGAAGGTTCCGGAGTTATCGTAAACCACAATCGTACTGTCTTGATTGATGCCAATTTCTTTTGCGCGAGTGTTGAAGTGTTTTTCGCTCGGAAACATGTGAGGAAGCAGAGTGTGCTTGTTACAAAAGTCTTTGTCGTAGTCAAAACGAATAGCACCAGGAATCATTTGTCCTTTGATCTTTTCTGACTCGCTTGGAATTTGAAACTCGATGCTGGCGTCGAGGATGATGATATTGTCTTCTGCTAGCAAACGTTGTTGAAGTTGTTGTGGTGAGATGAGTGGCTGATTCATTATTGTTATATCCATTCTTGTTGTTTTAGCGATTCTTACTGTTTTAGCGAATACAGTGGTAGAGCGATTACTGTTGCTTTTGCGAATACAGTTGCTTTACGAATACCGTTGTTGCATCGATGGCTACTGTGCAGCTCGACAGTGGATGAACTGATAACTGCTTTGTCCGGTTATTTGATTGTTTAATGTATCAAGCGCGACCACAGAATCAATAGGGCAGTCTGTGGTAGGAGCAATAGAGAGCCGAAATACGTCATTATCTTTTGTCTGAACCGTCAGATAACGCCTGTGCCCATCTAAGGATTGAGTAAGCGTGTTCGAAATTACTTTGGCTTGAATACGTTGCCCCGTCTCTGATGTTAGCGGGAAATAGGCAAGGGCAACTAACACGCCTACGCCACACATTAAGATAAATAGACCTATTTTTAACTGTTTCATGAGAGTAAGTCTTTGAAGGTTATGTTGAAAATATAAGTGAGGTTGGTGGTAAAGTGAATGCTACTCGCTAAGAAAGCTGAATTAACTGCTCTTCGACGAAAATAAAAAAGTGAGCATTTCTGCTCACTTCCTACTTATAAACAATCCATTTTGACTCTGTTTCGTCAGAGATCTCGCTAACGACAAGTTACCTGCTGTTAAACGATTTACTGCCAGACAATCTGAGAGTCACCGCTAGAAACCACCTGTTGTAATGGAGGTTGACCATCGTAGAACCAAATCTCTATCAAGAGTGCGTCATGGTTTACCGGTGCTGCAAAGTTCGAGGCGAATACGCCATTATCTAATGGACCTGCAATGACCTTGCTGGAGTAATCCGGCTTCAAGGTTGAGTCATCTCTTGTGCTAAATCGGCTATAAACGGTCACAAAAGAACGATCTGTCGAAATGCTGCTGATGTCGATGTCGAGATCAAACTGTTCAACAGAGTTGTAGTCAAACCCGTCAGGTACCACCAAATCACTCATCGTATAGCTTTGCGCTGCTACCGCACTTGTCGCGGGAGACGGCGAAGGCGTTGCGGTTACCGGAGTCGTTGCTGTTACCGGATTCGACGGAGTTGCAGGAGTCGACGGTGTAGATGGCGATGGAGTAGATGCACTGCCGCCGCCTCCACCACCGCCGCCCCCACAACCGGCTAATACTAATGGTGCTGCAGCTAAAATAATGGCTAGTGACTTCTTGATGTTCCAAGTGCTTTGTACAGACATACGTTTTTCCTCAGAGAGATTGCGACTCGAATTAACGCAATGATTGTCTCGATATTGTTTAGTGTGAATAGTCATAACGTCTCTCCTTATGGTTCGTAACGTTGGTTGTCTGCAGGTGATTGGTACCATGTCTGGTTCGTTTCACCGCCGGATTCTGCGTATTCTTTAAACTCTGGATAAGCGGTAACAATATCGACGTACTCCAAAGGCCACTCCCATTCGTCATCTGAAGTCACTATTAGCGCCCAAGGGTGATTTTCTACTGTTTTGAAGTATTTACCTGTTGATGGATTACTGTCATCAACGCCTAATCCAGCTTCAAAGAGGTTAGTGGTATCAAATGCTTCTGTTGGCGCTTGGTCTGGTAAGTGAACCTCCCAGCTGCGTCCTGGATGTAGAGGTAGGTTTTCACCGTGATAATACCCAGGCGTTGCGAAGATGAACGGGTCGTAAGGCATATCGGTCCAGCTGCCAGTACTCACACCGTCACCGGCTAAAGTAATACCAATTTGGAACGAGAACTGCTCATCCTCTTTACATCCATTACTGGTGCGGTAGAAGGTACAGCCAGTGCTGATTTTTTCTGTCAGGTCATTGGCGATAACAAAGATTGCTTCACTACGTCCATCTTCTAGGTCAAGGTCAGTGAATACACCGTTGTGTTTCATGTAAGAGCTACCACTACTCACCAAGCTCGGGGCTAGGTTAGGAAGTCGAACAGCAAAACCATTTCTGTACGTTGCCCCGACAGCAGCTAGGCGGCCGTCGATAGTGGACTTAACGACTTTTCCATCTTTAAGGATCTCAGTAATGCGATACATAAGAACAGCATCGTTCATGTCGTAGTCGGCTTTATAAGGCCAGTTATCTTCGTACGCGAGCGTTGCGTAGCCAGAAGCACTTGGGAAGTAACGAGCGGTGGCGCCATCGTTAAGGACATCGACTTGAATATCGACCACCTCACCAGAGGTTGAACCGCCAAAGTAACTTAGGTTGGTTTGTTGGCTGAATCTAAATCTAGCCCACGTAGTACCGGTTAGTGCGTTGATGTCGACATTTAGGAATAGATCGTTTTCACCAGCATCGAGCGCGTAATCTGTAAACACTTGCTCGTTGGCGCCATCGAAGCTGCCATCTTGGTTCCAGTCTATCCAAGCTGAAAGGTAACCGGTTGTTGAAGCTTCAATTACTACTTTTGAATCAAGCCCTGCTTCAAGTGCGGTAACAAAACCGATACCACCGTTTGCCCATTCATCATCCACCCCGACAGTTTCATCTGATTGAGGTGTGACATAACCATCTAAATCCGCATCTGGAGGAGTTGTACCTAACCATGTGATGCCATCGAGTTCATGTCGAGGGCCATTGCTCGCCAGTAACGTTAGGTAGCTGTCTGGAGCATCACCGAAGTCGATGTTTGAGTCTTCATCAACAACAGGTGCATTAGCACAACGAGCACCATCGTTTTGACCAGAAGCTGGGCCATTCGAAACAAATTCAACGGCTGGAACAATACCTGCCGCGATATTGGCAGCGTTGTCTGGAGACAGATTGATACGGTAAATTTTACCGTCTTGGTTTCGAGATACGTAGTAGTAGCCGTTGACATCAAAATAGCCCGCACCGAACGTACCTAACTCGCCGGTGTCTCCGATGTAGGTTTCGGCACCAGTTGTAGGGTTGAAGCTGTATAAGCCACCAGAGTTATTATCGATACCATATAAAGAGCCATCACTTGGATGAAAGGCGAAATCAGTCAATTTTACAGTTGCTGGGCTGCCGACAATTTTGTTAACGGTAACAGTCGCGTTTGGGTCTGCGTCTAAAGGCGATAGGTCAACAGTGAATAAGCCTTTCCCTGTACGGTAAAGGTAATACACATGGTCATAAACGTCGCCGACATAGAAAGTGTGATCGGTTGGTAAGCCACTGGTATTGATAACTTCTGCTTGGAAGTCTTGACCAAGACGCACTAAACGTTTGTTGGTGGTGTCATAGCCATAAATATATCTGTCTTGGAAATCAAATCCGACACCATTGATATTGGCATTCATGCCCGTATCGTCTTCTAACAGAGTGGTTGAGCCGGTCACTAGGTTTACACCCCAAACCTCAACGGGTTTCGACTGAAAGAGGTATGCTTGACTAGGGCAGGTATCGAATGGCGCTGCGTTGGCGACTAGAGGGGCACTTAATAGCAAACTTAACGTTGTAATTCTCATATCTACATCCTTGTGATGGAAGGTACAGATACAGTTACAAGTTATGTGCCAAATTTAACATGTTGATTTTTAACGATTATATTTTGTGGTGCTGATTTTTTTATTGTATTCTCAAAATGAGAACTCAAATGAAACTAATCTCTCATAGAGTATTTCAAATTGATAAAGCGAGTTGAGATGCTGACGTTGAGATATAAAAAAGCCCCAACATATAGTCAAGGCTTAAGTTTTCGATAAGAGGGGATATGATTTAGCTTATCCACACACCGAACAATTAGGCATCTTCATTAAATTCATTTCACGCCAGCTGTGAGACATGGCATCGAGAATCAAAAGCTTGCCTTGCTTTGGTTGTCCAAACCCGGCAATAACCTTGATAGCTTCCAAAGCCTGAGCTGCGCCAACCATGCCAACAACAGGTGCCATCACACCGGCTTCAACACAGCTTAGAGCAGCGTTGCCGAATAGAGCGCTCAAGCACTGGTAGCAAGGTGCATTTTCATCTTGATAAGTGAATACGCTAATCTGACCTTCCATGCGAATCGCAGCACCAGAAACTAAAGGCGTTTTAGATGCGTAACATAAGCGGTTCAATTGATTGCGCGTTTCAACGTTGTCGCTGGCATCAAGTACTAACGAATGCGCTTCAATGAGCTTTGCTAGTGCCTCGTCATCAAGTCTGTGGTCGACCGTTTCAACTCTAAGGTGTGGGTTTAACACCTGTAATGATTCAGCGGCTGAAACGACTTTCTTCTTACCAATATCAGCATCGGTGTGAAGCACTTGTCGTTGCAAGTTTGAAAGCTCGACAACATCGTCGTCGATCAGCATTAGCTTACCAATACCCGCAGTCGCAAGGTATTGAGCAGAGGCACAGCCTAAACCACCCGCACCTAACACCAAAATCGAGCTCTGTTTCAGCGCTTCTTGACCCTCAAAATCAAACTGCTTGAGAATGATCTGGCGGTTATAGCGAAGCATCTCTGCGTCAGACAGTATTTCCATCAGCAAGCCTCGTTAGTAAAGCGTGGAGTTAAACAGTTGAATCTGAACCGTTTCACCGACTTCAACACGGCCACGTTCGCGCTCTAGTACCACAAAGCAGTTTGCTAAGCTCATTGAGCGGAAAGCGCCAGAGCTTTGGTTACCTGTTGTTTCTACTACAAACTTACCGTTTTCAATCGAGTAAATACCACGTTGATAATCAGTACGGCCTGGGCCTTTTTTGAATGCAGATTTAGTGATCGCAGGAATCGATTCTGGTGCTGTCCACGCAGTGTGACCGGCAAGTTTAGCCAGCATAGGTTGAACTAACACGTACATGGTCATCATTGCAGACACTGGGTTACCCGGTAGGCCACAGAACCAAGCGTTGTCTAGCTCACCAAATGCGAATGGTTTACCTGGTTTGATTGCTAGTTTCCAAAAGCCGATTTCGCCAAGCTCTTCAAGAATGTCTTTGGTGTAATCAGCTTCGCCGACACTTACGCCACCAGAAGTGACAACTACGTCTGCCAGTTCTTGCGCTTTTACAAAGGTTTCTTTAAGCGTTGCAGGGCAATCAGGAATAATACCTAGGTCAATTGCTTCGCAACCAAACGCTTCA
Organism: Vibrio sp. 10N.222.49.C12; assembly: GCF_041475025.1. Taxonomy (NCBI): domain Bacteria; kingdom Pseudomonadati; phylum Pseudomonadota; class Gammaproteobacteria; order Vibrionales; family Vibrionaceae; genus Vibrio; species Vibrio sp. 10N.222.49.C12. Next base: position 92,742 of record NZ_JBFRVF010000055.1, read on the forward strand.
ATCAGTGGTTTGATACCGTAGCGGTTGCTGTCGTAGATCTGACCATCTTCAAGCGGTTGGCCTAATGGCTTGAGCTCATCGCCAGTAGAGAAGAAAGCGACTTTAGGTTTGTGTGCCACAGTTACATGACTCACACCGAGCGAAGCAATCATTGGAATGTCACGAGGTGTTAAACGTTCGCCACGGCTAAGAACGATATCGCCTTGCTTGATGTCGTCACCGGTAGGGCGAATGTTATTGTTCAGCTTGATGTCGTCTTGCTGAATCTCAATGCCAGCGTCAGTTTCAGCCGTGTTTTCTTGCATGATTACGACGTCACAACCTTCCGGGATCTTTGCGCCAGTCATAATGCGAATACAGGTGTTTGCTGGCCATTCACCTTCAAAAGGTTGACCTGCAAAGGACTTGCCCGCTAAAGGCAGCACTTTACTGTTCTCTAGGTCTGCTAAGCGCAGTGCATAGCCGTCCATTGCTGAGTTATCAAAAGGAGGTACGAAAATAGGGGATAGAATATCTTCAGCAAGTACGTAACCCAATGCTTCTGCCAATGGCAGTGATAAGGTCGTTTGAATAGGTTGAATTGGTGATAGCAGCTTATCTAGTGCTTCTTCAATTGGCATCAAGCCCGGAGCGTCGCAACAGCCCATAATTGAAATCCTTTGATCGTTATTATTTTGATTTGGCGGTTGGCAATAGGGATTCAATAGTTATCAAATCATGATGGTTCGCCAACGAAATTCTAGCCACTCTAGCACAGTTTAAGCCCCGTAAATAATGACCTCCCTTAAAATATGGGTGTATTTATTCAAAATTCCGAGTATCCTTGTTTGCCATCCAGAAGGGGTAATAAAAGAGGAAGTTCAATGTCAGGTCTTAGCGAATCAGCGAAGTTGGTTAAAGATGCGCTAGCAAGCCGCGGATTAGAGACACCAATGAGTCCTAACCAGGTTAGCCGAGAAGAGAAAAAGGAACGAATCGAACACCATATGCGTGAGATTCTCACTCTCCTTGAACTTGATCTTACGGACGATAGTCTGGAAGAAACACCGCAACGTATTGCTAAAATGTACGTGGATGAAATTTTCTCTGGTTTGGATTACGCTAATTTCCCTAAAATTACTGTAATCGAAAACAAGATGGGCGTTCGTGAGATGGTACGAGTAAAAGACATTACCGTGACCAGTACTTGTGAGCACCACTTAGTGACGATTGATGGTAAGACTGCGGTCGCTTATATCCCGCGTGGGAAAATTATTGGCCTTTCAAAGATCAACCGTATTGTTCGATTCTTTGCTCAGCGCCCACAAGTTCAAGAGCGTATGACGCAGCAGATCCTTGTTGCATTGCAAACGCTACTCGAAACCGATGACGTTGCTGTAACCATGGATGCGGTTCACTACTGCGTGAAATCTCGCGGTGTAATGGATGCAACCAGCGAAACGACAACAACAGCTCTAGGCGGTATCTTCAGATCAAACCCAGCAACGCGCCACGAGTTCTTACACGGCCTGCGTTGATTCACTGCATTATTAGATGAATTCAATTTAGCCTCTGTAAATTGATGTTCATTGAAATATATTCTAAGCCTCGCTTTATGCGGGGCTTTTTTACGCCTGTAATGAAGTCAACTGTAATGGCTGAGAATGCTGTTATTCCCTAAAGTGAAGAATGAACGTAATAGGGAATCTGTTGCGGCCAAGCAGAAAAAGCACGCTCTATATCTTAACGTTTGTTGAAAGCATATAGAGCGTAACTAGAATCAGTCGCTGGTGGAGTGCTTAAGAAAGGTTAAACAAACGCTTTAAGTGGTGAACAATACCGGATGGCTTGTTCTCGGCTTGATAGATGCTCAAACCATCGTAAAAACTCGCCATGAACTCTACGCGAATCTCATCATCACTGCTTCTCGATATACGAGACAGTAGCGTAGCGGCTACAGCTGCGTGATCATTGGCTAGGCTGTAATCCATTCCTAGTCGTCCTTGAATGAACAACCACAAATGCGTGACTAGTTTTAACTGTTGAGCGTTAGAGTTTTGAAACTTGTCACTGTGCTCAGTGCCCACAGTATTATCGAATACATTTTGCATCCTCTCATTCGCTTCTTTATAGCTTTCAAAGCGATAGCTTGCATCGATATGTACCTTGGTTAACAGGCCAAGCAACGTCTGACGTGCAGAGTTGTCAGGCTTGTTCTCGCAAGCGTGTTTAAACAAAGCGTGGTTTTCATCAATAAATGACGACAGCTCTTTCTCGTAGCCTGTCGAGAGCGCTTTGACTGAACCTAAACCTGCTTCTTTTAAACACTGGTGAAGCTTGGTTCTAGCTTGTTGTTTAGCTTTGATTTCTTGCTGCGCGTCGGCTTGTTGCTTGGCTTCTTCTAGCTGGCTAGCTGCTGTTTGCGAATTATTCGGGGTTGGACGCTCAGTCATTACTCTGTAGCTCTTCCCACGTTACTTCTGCCGATTGAGTATCGCTGTTAATGAAAGCAGAGTTACCCGTCAGCATGACTGAAAGATCCATCGTACGTTGTGTCATCGCTGCTAGCTGCTCAATACCATCGTTGTCTAGACGAACGATCTGAGCTTTTAGGTAGCCGAATTTACCTTTGTTCTGCTCCCACCAAACGTTTGATTTAGTGTTGAAGCTGAATACGCGTACTGATTTAGATAGGCGAGTTGCCTTCTTAACACGCTCTGGATCAGGTTCGCCTACATCAACCCATTCTAGGATTTGATCGTCTAACGACTTCTGCCATAAATCGGGTTCTTCAATGCTAGACAACCCTTTAGTGAACTCAAGTTCAGGAGACGCATTGATACAGAAAGCCATGATTCGAGCCATCATTCGCTGTTCTGTTTCAGAAGGGTGTTGTGCAACCGTTAGATTGAAAGAGTCGTAATAGTCGCGATTCATATCGGTTAAAGAGATACGAAACTTGTAGATTGTCGGTTTAAGAGCCATTGAGAGGGTGTCTTAGGTAGAAATAGTGAAGGGGAATATTACCTTAAATCTCTGAATAGCGGGTAAAAAAATAGCCAGCAGAGGCTGGCTATTTTTAGAAAGCTTTAAAATACTAGATTAAAGTACTTTGATGCTGTCAGCTTGTGGGCCTTTTTGACCTTGAGATACTACGAACTCAACTTTTTGGCCTTCAGCAAGAGTTTTGAAACCGTCGCCAGTGATAGCAGAGAAGTGTGCGAATACGTCTGGGCCGTTTTCTTGTTGAATGAAGCCGAAGCCTTTAGTTTCGTTGAACCATTTTACTGTACCAGTAACTGTGTTAGACATGATGATATCCTAAAATTAAATTTTTATTTTGAGCCAATTGTGGCACTGATAGCGCGGAAAAGTTTATTGCTATTGCGTACAACACAACGGGGTTACTAGTAATCCAACGAAATGTTTATATACAAAGAACTTTCTTTCTAGCCGGGAACGAGTCTAAATCAAATCAGGGGATAGTCAATCGAATACATAGGGAAAGGTTGCAGAAACTTGGGGGTAGTCAAACTTTGCATTCCTTAAATATCATGGAGTTACAGTTGTATGGTGATTTGTTGTAGTTTTTGTGAAAAAGGTGGTCGAAATTGATGACGAATTTGGAGTAAATGCACTGTTTTAGCGCATTCATTTTTGCAAATTTAAAGCCGCTAACTGGGCGTTGAGCCCACTTTTAACGGCTTATATTTATAAATGTCGTTGTAAGGTAAGTGCCTTTACTTGAACGAGGTCTCGGCTACTTTTTCAAGCGGTACAGGTTGCCATTATCAGTGCTGAAGAAGATGTCTCCGTTTGGTGAAGTTTCGATGTCTCTTACCCTTTCGCCCAAGTCCTCTAAAATGCGTTCTTCCTCGATTGCCTCACCTTGTTCATTGACTGTCACAATATTGATGTGAGTAAGTTTTAGTGCGCCAGCCAGCAGTTTGCCTTTCAGCTCTGGGTATTTGTCTCCTTGGTAAACAATCAAACTGCCCGGAGCGATTGAAGGAACATAGACTTTTTTTGGCGCTTCAATACCATCTTTGGTTTCCGATTCGCCAACGCTGATAGGGCCCCAATACTCTTTTCCGTGTGAGGTGACAGGCCACCCATAGTTGGCACCCGCTTTTATTAGGTTAATTTCATCACCACCGCGAGGGCCGTGTTCAATCGACCAAAGCTTTTGAGTCGGGAAATCGTAATACAGACCTTGTGGATTACGATGGCCAAAGCTCCAAATTTCATTGAGCACTTTGTTGTTATCCGTGAATGGGTTATCGCTTGGTGTGCTTCCATCGGCATTCAGTCGTAATATTGATCCGGCGTGAGTCATGGTGTCTTGGCCGTTGTCTCGATCACCACGGTCGCCGATTGAAAAATACAGGTGGCTATCATCAAAGGTGATACGGCTACCAAAGTGACGTCCGGTGTCCGTTCTAGATTTAGATACAAACACATCTGTCCAATTGGTGACTTCATTATTGCTGTAATTAGCAGAAGCCAGTGTCGTTACGCCTTCACCATCGACGTCTTTACTGTAAGTGACGTAGAACTTTCCGTTTTCAAAAGGGGAGAGTGCGATATCCAATAATCCACCTTGGCCTTTCGCCCATACATTGGGCAGCCTGAACAGTGTGTTTTGATCGCCTGTTTTTAAATCGACATGTTTAATGACGCCTGATTTTTCTGTGACTAACATGGACTTATCGTTGACATAAGCCAGCCCCCAAGGGATCACGAGTCCGTCGGTGATCTTCTCTGCCTGCCATGCAAAGGCTGACGTTATAGGACCAGAGGCAAGCAGCGCCAAAGCACATGAAAAAATACGGTGATGAGTGTTCATTGAAATCCCTTGATTATGAGCATCTAGTGTTAGTCTAGCGCTTGTGACCGATTGGCGGAAAGCCGAGGTTGCTGAAAAGTGACTATTCACATATTTAGTTGAACGCCTATTGTATGATTATACAAGCTCACGTATGTTTACTGTGCCTTTCTCTATTTGATCCCGTCGGAGCATTATGAACAACTCACCAGCAGCATTTTCGCTATTTTCTCAGTTTTTATGTTGTGAGTTAGATACGCACGATTTTTCTTCGAACGGACCTATTAAACGATGAGTCGTGGATTTGATTTTAAATCGATCTTACTTGCGTGCTTGGTCATCAGTATCGGCCAGCTCAGTATGGGCTTGGTGTTTCCTTCTTTGCCTTGGATCGCAAAAGATTTTGATGTCTCGCTAGAGCAAGCCCAGCTTTTGGTGAGTGTGTATTTATTAGGCTTTGGCCCTTCCCAGTTTATTTATGGCCCTATTTCCGATGCTTTGGGACGCAAGAAGGTACTGCTAAGCGGTTTGTTGATTGCCATGCTTGGGTTATTGATGATCATCTTCTTCAGCCATTCGTTTACTAGCATGGTGATGGGGCGATTCCTGCAAGGCTTAGGAACCGGTTGTTGCGCGGTACTTGCTCGTGCTTCTACGCGAGACAGATTCAGTGGGGCAGACTTGCCTTTGGCGATGTCTTACATTGCTATGGTTGCGTCTATAACACCTTTGATCGCGCCCGTTATCGGTGGATTCATTAACTTCCATTTTGGCTGGAGCATGGTGTTTATCTCGCTACTTGGCTATGTCTCATTAGCTTGGGTGGTGTTAGCGTTCAAATTTAAGGAAACCGTCACTCAGGTTTCGGCGATCCCTTCGCCTAAGAGAATGGTTTCTCAATATAAAGAGCTACTCACTTCTCGTTATTTTATGAGCTTTGCGAGTATCGGTTGGCTTAACTTTAGCTTGATGATCACCACTGTGTCGGTGATGCCATTTATCATGCAAAACCAGATTGGTATGACGTCAGATGAATACGCGATGTGGGCGGTGATTCCAGCATTAGGCATGCTTGGCGGAACAGGCTTATGTAACCGTATTCGCCCTATGCTGGGTAACAAGAAAACTCTGTTATGCACACCTGTATTGCACGTTGCTGCGGCCTTGTGGCTGTTCTTCTGTCCACTCGAACCTTTGTATCTCATGCTTGGCCAGTTCTTGATGATCCTTGGTAATGGTATTGCGTTACCTTGTGCTCAGGCGTTAGTGATGTTGCCTTATAAGAAGAACGCTGGCGCGGCGGCTGCGATGTCTGGTGGCGGGCAGATGGTGGTGTCTTCAATTGTGAGTATGGGCCTGGTTCAGTTAGGGTTAGGGGAAGCGTGGCATTTATCGCTCGTTATCATGCTGTTCACATTGATTACCCTGTTTAACATTTTGCGTGGTTTCAGTAGCCAAGAAGCGAGAGAGTCTCAGCTCAGTTAGTTGCTTAGGTAATTAGCTAGCTGCCTGGCTAGTAGGAACGAGAAGGCCATTGAAATGATGAATTTCAATGGCCTTTTTAATGTTCAGCGCTTTGGTTTAAGTTACCAGAATATATGCTATTTTCTGACTGCTTAGGGCAAGTGGTAGTGTTCCGAGCGCAGCTTGCGGCAGGGACGTTAGTTTCCATTATTGCTGGCAGCTACTTTATCTTCTTGCTACTGAAATCTCGAAGAACATAGGTTTTGCTCATGACCGAAAGCCATTGCTAATCAAAGCTACTGGCAATCAAAGCCATTGGCGATAAAAGCTACGGATGAAAAGCAGTGAATGGAGCGATCCATCACTGCTTTTTTGTTGATGTCGTTTGTGTAAAGGGAAAGACGTTAAGCAACACAGGTCTCGCTTCTTAATGTGCAAGTTTGGCATATGTTAATAAAATGTATAACCTAAAGGTCTGACCACTGATAAGGTAGCCACCATGCCAAACCTCGATCGTATTACTTGTTCTATCGATAAAAACCAAATTGCGACGGTTGTGTTGAATCGACCCGATAAGCTCAATGCTATTGATATGGCAATGTTTCAAGGCGTGAATAACATGGTGACTCAGCTGAAAAAGAACACCGAGATTCGTGCCGTAATAGTAAAAGGTGAGGGTTCTGATTTTTGTTCAGGGCTTGATGTTAAGTCCCTATTAACCAGTAAATCTGGGGCGATGAAGCTCTTGTTTAAATGGCTACCGACACTGCCTAACGCTGCACAACGCTTTTCATTGGGTTGGCGAGATATTCCATGCCCTGTCATTTTTGCGATTCATGGTCGTTGTTGGGGAGGCGGCCTGCAATTGGTCAGTGGGGGTGATTTTAGAATTGCTAGCCCGGATGCGAACTTCTCTATATTGGAAGCAAAGTGGGGTCTGATTCCAGACATGGGAGGCGCTATCGCTTTTAGAGAGCTGATGCGTAAAGATCACACCCTTGAAATGGCGATGACGGCCAAAGTGATCGACTGTGAAACCGCTAAAGAATATGGGTTGGTGACCAAGATTGCCGAAGATCCTTACGCTGAAGCCTATGCGTTGGCACTTGAGTGTGCGAATCGGTCGCCAGATGTCGTCGCTGCTAACAAGAAGCTCTACAACAAGACTTGGTGGTCAAGCCCGGGCATGGCTGTATTCTGCGAAACTTGGTATCAGATAAAGGTTGGGTTAGGTAAGAACAGGGCGATTGCTGCTCAACGTGAAATTCATCGAGACAAACCACGCCCTTACGTCGCCAGAAAGTTTAAATAGCGCTTGTACAGGAATAATGGATATTCCCTTTGTTTATTGAGCTTTGCGGTAACCTTAGAGCAATTTAATGTCTAAGGCTAAATGAGCGCTCTGATGAACAAAACTTTTACTTACTCTCTAGCTGCCACTGCAATTTTTACGAGCTTAAATGCATTCGCAAGTGGCCTGTTTTTGCAAGAAGCTGTCGTTGCCAACGCTGGTACTACTGGCGCTGGTGATGGTGTTTACACTCGATCTGCAGCGGCGATGTGGACAAACCCTGCCACTATGTCTCACATGGGCGAAAGCAAAACGACCATCAACACCATGGCATTCGATCTTGAAATGAAGTATCAAGATAACGGTGGTAATCCAGATGGTAAAGCTCATTCCGTAATGCCGTCATTTGGTGCCTTCCACGCTCATCAAGTCACAGACAAATTACACCTTGGTATCGCGCTTGGCGCTGTTGGCGGCTCTAGCCTTGATTACGGCAGTGATTGGGCGGGTGCTGCACTTCTAGAAGATATCACTCTTACTGCAATGCAAGTGAACCCATCACTGAGTTATAAGCTGAATGACCAATGGTCAGTAGGCGCGGGTGTGCAATTCAGTTGGGCTGCATTCCAACAAACAACGTCAATGCTTACTGCGAAGCAAGATACTGACTGGGCATACGGCTATAACCTTGGCGTAATGTACACACCGACAGATAAACTTAAGCTGGGCGCAAGTTACCGTTCTAAGCTAGAGCATGAGTTTAACAATGATGTAAATGGCGTTATTAACCAAGGCGTATTGAATTCATTATCAACTGATATTGCTTTACCTGAAATCATCGATGTCAGTGCGAGCTATGCTTTGAACTCTCAACTTGACCTGCTTGCTAGTATTCAGTTCCACCGTTGGAGTGAATGGGATACAACCGTTCTTGATTTTGGAATAGCAGGAAGTCCAATTAATGGTGTTCCGATTGAGCGTGACTGGGATGACGTTTGGAAATTTGCGGTAGGTGCGGATTATCAATTGAATTCAGACTGGCGTTTGAAAGCTGGCTTCTCTTACGAAACTTCTCCGCAAGACGATCCGTCAATGCAATGGGTTGACCTTCCTGTGGGTGAACAGTACCGCTACTCAGTTGGCGCATCTACCTACTGGGACGACATCTTAATTGATGTGTTCTATGAATACGCTGATTTGGGTTCAGTTGAGATGGATCGATATGGTCGATTTGGTCAAGTTAATCTGTTGAATGGTTCGTTCGATGGCCGTATCCACTTTGTTGGTGTTAGCGCGACCTTCTAATGACATTACGTAATCTACTAATCATTACTTTAGTGTCTTTATTTTCAACGGGTGCTTTTGCTGAAGAGAAGCACCCTGATGATCCGACTAAAATCGTAACCAAAGCTGGCGTTGCTTATAACGAAGATCTGCAGTTCTCTGGGTCTATTGGGCTTGATGAAGCGCGAATGATCAACGCTCGTGTTAATGCTGACGGTGAAGAGTGGCGAGTAGGCGGTTCATGGTTGTTGCCTATGGGGATCGTCAATTTCAACTTTAGCCGCTCTGAATACGACAACGATGCTTATAAGAACAACTACAGTATTGGTACGTTTATACCACTGAGTTATTTCGACATTGAGCCGTTCGGTTGGCAAATCTTCCCTATGGCTGGCTACAGTTATAATGATGGCGAAGTGGCGGTTTTCGATGATGATAATGTTGGTTCTGACTATGTATTGATGTCGAGCTCAACACACGGTGGCTACATTGGTGCGTTTGGTTTAAAAACGATTACTGATGAATGGTCTATCATGGGCTTCGGTGGCGGTTCAATGGGGTCTGATGATTATTCAGGGTATTGGGCAGGCGTCGGTGCTAGCTACAAGTTGAGTGACGCTCAATCATTCAACTTCTTCACTATTTTTGCTGAGGACGATTTCGGTGAAAATAACAGTGTTGGCGCGTCTTACACCTATGAGTTCAAATAACTGTTAGCAGGCAGAAATTCGCAGGTGGACACCTCTCGTAAGAACCATTGACTTAGTCCAGATTAAATTGAACAAAGTCGCTTATTAAAACTTAGCGACTTTCTTTTGTTACCATTTCTCCAATCTTTTTTTATCTCTTTTTGATGCTTTCTATATCTTTCTCACATGAGAGTGCCGCTCTCTTAATCTAGATTAAGTTTTCGCTGCCTTATTCTCTGTAGTATCCGCCTGAATCAGTGCCCATGCTTAATGGGTAACTTGCGTAACACGATTTTGAGAGGAAGACACTTGAGCACTTTGTTTACAGAAACCCACATTGGCAAGATGACACTAAAGAATCGCTTCATGAGAAGTGCAACGTGGGAAAATATGGCCACCGAAGATGGGCATATGACAGATAAACTGTACGCTATCTATGAAGAGTTGGCTCAAGGTGAAGTCGGCCTGATCGTGACGGGCTACGCGAACATTGTTGAAGAAGAAAAGCCGAATGCAGGCATGATGGGTATGTATAACGACTCATTCATTGAAGAGTATCAAAAGCTGACTCAACTGGTGCACGACAACGACTCTAAAATCGTGATGCAGTTGGCTTATGGTGGCACCAAAACCACGCATGACCTTGGCGAGCGAGTAATCTACGCACCAAGTGAGGTTCCAGAAAAAGGAACTCAAACTCTAGGCAAAGCGATGACCAAAGACGAGATCGACTACATTGTTGATGCGTTTGCTCAAGCGTCTTTGAGAGCACAGAAGTCAGGCTTTGATGGCGTTGAAATTCATGCCGCTCACACTTACCTGATTAACCAATTTCTAAGCCCTTATTACAACCAACGTGAAGATGAATACGGCGGTAGCTTAGAAAACCGCATGAGATTTTTGTTAGAGATCTATACCGCGACGCGCAAGCTGGTGGGTGATGATTTCCCTATCTTGGTTAAGCTTACAGCTTCGGAGTTTTTTGAAGGTGGTGTGACCTTCGACGAAACACGTATTGTGTGTAAAAAGCTTGAACAAGTGGGCGTGGATGGCATTGTCGTGTCAGGCAATATTCATGGCAAAGCAGACACTATGATTGGCGAGTCGCACGATGGTTTTACCATTCAAGCTGAAGGCTACTTCCATGAGTATGGTCACGCGATCAGCCAAGACGTTAATATCCCAGTGATCACGGTTGGTGGTCTAACGGATTTTGATGCTATCGAAGCGATTGCAAACAACACGGGCATTGAGTACTTCGCGCTTTCAAGACCGCTGCTTTCTGAACCCCATTTAGTTAAGCGTTGGAAGGAAGGGGATAGAAGCCCTGTTGAATGCGAACGATGCTCTAAATGTCGTACTAAGCGCGGTAACTTCTGCGTGGTGAATAAAGACAGAAAAGTACAGCTTGCACGCATGTAGTCGCTGAGCCAAGCTCCAAGCGAGCTCCGACGTTTATAGCTGAGTCTAAGTTTGAGCCTGTGTAATCGCGCAGGCTCTTGTTCATTCCGTATTCCACGAAACGAAATTTGAAACCTTATTAATCACATCTTCCTGTCAAATTGGCGCGACTAAACAGTTACACTACGCCTGTAAATTATCCAACCAAGTTATCGATAAAAACTGAGCAAACTTTGAAACTACTTCCTCTTCTTAAGCAACCTCGAATCCACTGACGTCTCTTTAGTTTTAGCGATATTGCTATGATTTAAGCGTGATACTCACTATTCATCCCAGTGAACCCTGTGTTTATAGGGCGTTAGTTTGTGCACCTTGGATTTGCATCGTCGAACATTTTGATAGTTAACGAATAAAACTTAATAGATCATTCAGAGGTAAAAATGCAAAAGAAGCATTGGTCCAAATTCGAGTTGCTGCATGAAGTCGTAACCAACCCCAATATTCACGTAAAAGGTCAACACAGTTATTACAGCGATTGCTGGGATAATGGGTTCGAGCAATCTGTCGTCCGTTATTTACATGGCGACGAAGTCAGCCGCCAGTGGGAGCCTCGATGGGAAATCGACGAACTCCATATCGGCGATTATGTCTGCATTGGCGCAGAGGTTGTGATTTTAATGGGTGGCAACCATACCCACAGAGTTGATTGGTTTTCGCTGTATCCATTTATGGATGTAATCGACGATGCCTACATTGGCAAAGGTGACACTCACATTGAAGATGGGGTGTGGTTAGGCATGAGAGCGATGGTGATGCCCGGTGTGACGATTGGCGAAGGCGCTGTGGTTGCAGCGAATAGTGTGGTGACTAAAGACGTCGCTCCATACAGCATTGTCGGTGGTTCTCCAGCTAAAGTCGTCAAATACCGCTTTGATGAGTCCGTTATTGACGAACTCATGTCATTCAAAATATACGAGTGGCCCTCAGATAAATTTGAAGCGCTGAAACCGTATTTATGTAACTCAGACTTTTCAAAGTTAAAGCAGGCGATAACGGATTACGACAATTGTTTGTAAGGAGCACTTGTAACGAGCGTTTGTAAGGAGCGTTTGTAAGGAGCGTTTTTAAGGTACGGGTATAGCCACAGATTTGTGTAGAAAGATCTGTGTCATATTTATATTGAAAAACACGTTAAATCAGTCCGTTACCTTGCAATACTCAACATGGTGTACCAATCTTATTTCATAAGCATGGATAAGGATTGTGTATGCCCGCAAGTTCAATGAAAAACAAAGGGGTGGTGGGGAAAGTCTTACTGCCTTCTTTACTCATAAATCTTCTCTCTCTCGCCGTTCCGTTAACGGTTTTGCAAATTTACGATCGTATTTTACCTAACCAAAGTTACGGTACTGCCACTTTGTTGTTGGCGGGTGCAGCGTTGGCTGTTGCCATGGAAGCATTGATCCGGTTTGTGCGTACTTGGCTTTTGTCAGCCGCGGCCAGCAATACCGAGAAAGCGACCTATCAAACTTTGGTTGAAAGAGTAACAACGGCTTCATCAGGCCATCTCCGCCACATTGGTGTTGGCGGCGTGGAAGAGGGGCTTGGTTCTGTATCCAAAGTCAAAGATTGGTATTCCGGTGGTGTGATTGCAGGCTTTATTGATTTGCCTTTTGCCTTGATCTTCTTGGGCTTGGTGGCTTACATCGGCGGTGAGCTGGTGGCGATACCTTTGGCAGTTTGGCTGATTACTCTCGGAATCGTTTGGTTATCTTCTATTCGCGTTAAAAGCTTAAGTGAAGAAGCTTCCCAAGATGAGCAGGAGCGAAAAGCGTTCTTGATTTTACTGAGCCAAACCATTCAAGGAATCAAACGTCAGGCTGTTGAGTCTCGAATCTTCAATCAGTTTAAATCCCTCAATAACGTTCGCTCTCAGTCTAAAGCGAGAGAAGAAGAACAGAACGCCTTTGCCCAAGAATGTATTCAGCTTGCCGCATTAGCCACGTCAGTTTTACTCGTAATTACGGGGAGCTTGTGGGTGTTGGATGGTCAGTTAACTACTGGTGGCTTGGCGGCATGTTCTATCTTATCTGGCAGAGCGGTTGCGCCTTTGAGTGCTCTGGTTGGGGTTAGAATCAAGCTTAATTCAATACACAGTGCCAATCAGGCAATAGAAAAATTGAGTGACTTATCATTATCGGAATCTTCAGATTCTGAGCAAGTTGAGAACCACTTATCTGACTTTGAGACGTTGGAAATCAAGCAAGCGACCGTTGAAAGATATGGTGAACTCTCTCATGCAGATGTCACACTGAATAAAGGTGAGTTGGTTTTGTTAGAGAGTGAGGATCGCCACACCAACAGTCATTTATTGTCGTCGATTGCAGGTATTGATGATCTAAAAGCGGGTGAGTGCTTCATTAACGGAGCTGCAGTTTCAATCGCATCCGTAACCAATATTGCTGCCTACTGTGGCGTTAAAGGGCAGTTGGTGTCGGGTACTATTCTCGACAACTTGTGCGGGTTTGACCCTGAGAAAACGCAAAGCGCCAGTGACTATGCAAAGCGTTTGGGTTTAACCAAAGAGATTACTCGATTACCCGATGGACTAGAGACACAAATTGGCCATACGAGTGCTTCTTTGTTGAGTATGGGTAACGTGAAAATGCTCAATATCGCGGCTCAATTGGCAAGTGATAAACCCATAATCATGTTGGAAAGGCCGGATTCTTCACTTGATTTAGACGCCCTTGGGAATCTAGCTAAGGTGTTGGAAGAAGAAGTAACGGCAGGACGCACGATACTGATGGTGAGCTACCATTCGAAGCTTCGCGAATTTGCTAATCGAATCATTACAGTGGAAAGTCGAGCTATTACGGTCGACAGCGAGAGCAATCAGGAGGCCGTCGTATGAATCGTTTAGATATTGGTAACCCTTCAGGTACGAACAACCGTGCAGATACCAGCGGTCGACAAGAGGTGATGAATCATTTAGAAACCGAGAGCCTTTCCGTTCTTAAGCAGTTGGAAGTTAATGCTAATATCCAGTTGTTCGCACATCAATGGGTCGATGAAAATGGCATTGAATCAATCGACGATATGTTTGCCTTGTTCGACAGGCTTGCACTGCCTTATCGCTTGGTTGCCAACCTAGATGAAGTTGGTGAACATAAATTGGTCTTACTGGTACTTGGTGAACATGAGCTGGTCTCTGGTCATTTGGAATCCAAGCAATTTGTTGCCTTTAATGCCAATAACGACATCACCGATGTCCCTCAGTTTTGTATTGTTATCGAAGGGCCACCATTAGAGAAGGCCTCTCCTGATTGGGTTGGTGAAAGGTTACATGCGTTTCGCCCCATCATTCCTAAATTGTTATTGGTCAGCTTTATCACTAACTTATTTGCGCTTGCTGTTCCCTTCATCACGATGTCGATTTATGACCATGTGATTGGTGGTGATGCAGGGCATGAGTTGCAAGGTATCGCCATTGGCGCGGCGTTGTTGTTTGTGATGATGGGTTGGTTGAGAACATTACGTAGCCGAGTGTTTGCTTCAGTTTCCAACCGAGTAAGTCGTGAGATTTCTCAATCCCTCGTGCAGCGTCTGCTTCGTAATAGCTATGCTCAAAATCAGCAAACAGCTTCTTCTAGTCAGCAAAACCAAGTGATGTTGTCAGAGCGTATTTCAGGTGTGCTATCGGGGCCATTAGGAAATGCGTTATTTGACCTACCATTCATTCTAATTTTTGTACTAGCGATAGGAGTTTTAGGCGGATGGTTGGTACTGGTTCCAGTCGTCTCTTTAATCCTTTATTACTTGCTAGCAAAACGCTCGATACGCTCTAGCAGCAAGCGCTCGATGCAATCGACAGTCGCAGGTACGAATCGTCAAAACATGACTAATGAGCTGTCATCCAAGCTTGCCTTTATTCGCAGTGCTGGATTCTCAGAGCACTGGATTCAACGTTTCAAAAAAGCCAATCTTCTTGCTTCAACAGTGACCTTTAATCAATCGGTTCTCCAGAGTCGGTACACCTCGATTTACTATTTCATTGGTGTGGGCTCGACACTCGCCGTGATGGGGTTAGGCATAGGACTTATTTTTGAACAAGTGATGACGCCCGGTGGTTTGATTGCTTCAATGATGTTGATATCTAAGGTGACGGGTCCTGCTCAGGTGTTGGCAAACAGCGCGATGCGTTTTAATAGCTTTAATCAATCCAAGCTGCAAGTGAACCGTATTTTGTCTCAGCCGTCTGAGCGTGAATTCAGTTACCAGCATCACCCGTTACCCGTGGTAGCGCCTAACTTGAAATTAGACCAAGTGACGCTGCGCTATCCCAAACAGAGTCGCCCCGCTTTGAATGGTGTGAGTTTTGATATTGAAGCCGGTGAAGTTGTCGCGATTACCGGCCCTTCTGGGAGCGGTAAATCAACATTAATTGAAGTGCTGTCTGGCTTGCAGCCTATCCAAAATGGCATGGTCGAGCTTGAAGGCGTTAACCTCGTTCAATACGACCCGCAGCTTTATCGCCACTGGTGTTTCATTCGAGCCGCATATCCTGATTTGCTTACGCTGAGTATTCGAGAGTGGCTAAACGACGGTCACAAAGTCGAAGATCAGAAAATGATCTCTGCAATTGAAATGGTCGGCGGAAAGCGTTGGTTCGAGACATTATCAGGTGGGCTCGATACTTCCATCAGCAGTATTAAGCCGGACAGCCTTTTTGACATGTTGTCTGGCAGCGTCGCGCAGATCCTAATTGATGCAAAAGCGCTGGTTTATGACTACCCAATGTTCTTAATGGATAATCCTGTGCCTGATGCTCACCCAAATGCTAAACGTATATTTGGTGAGTTTGTGCAGTCGAAAAAAGGAAAAGCAACGGTGATTTACACGTCCCACGATCCGGATTTAATCAAGCTTGCCGATAAAGTGGTGGTATTAAATGAAGGTGCAGTGGTTTATGCCGGTCCATTAGAGCCGGAGCAGTCTTCGAAGCAGGAACAGCCTTCAGAGCCTCAAGCTTCTCAAGAACCGCAGTTATCTGAGCAACCGTTATCTCAAGAGCTACAGCCGTCAACTCAAGAGGCGTCTGCTCAACAAAATGCAGCCCAACAAGAACAATCAGAGTCTAAGCAAGGAGTCGCTAATGACTAAACAATCTATCGAGAAGGGCAAGCGCTACGGTGAGCTTGTTGAATCACAAAATACGGCTCGTACATTGGCGCTGGCCACATGGTCGGTTGCCTTATGTGTTATTGCTTTTGCCACTTGGTCTGTAGTCACTCAAGTTGATGAAATCGCCAAAGCCAAAGGTGCTGTGATTCCGGAAGGCGAGAAGCAAGTATTACAAAGTGCGATTGGCGGTAAGTTAAAGCAAATTCTTGTTAAAGAAGGCCAGTTGGTAGAGAAAGGCCAGCCGCTTGTTGAGTTTGATGCCACTTTCCAGCGTACCGCCCTTGAAGAGCTAAAGTCCCAACAAGTGACGCTTCTAGCCAGTGTGGAACGTATGAATGCGCTGCTTGAGCAACGTGAGCCTAACCTTGCTGAGTTTGAGGTCGATTACCCAGAGATCGTCAGCCAACAAAAAGCGCAGCTGAACGCGCAAAAAGCCCTCTACTTCCAAAAGCGTGTGGTGCTTGAGAAAGAGAGCGAGCAAATTGCAGAGCAGCTTCGTAGCGTAGAAAAGGCCTTGCCGAGTTATGAGAAAGAGTTAAATGCGACTAAGCAAGAGTTGAACATACTGGAGAAGGGTTACAAAGCGGGTAACATTTCACGTTTACGTGTGCTTGAAATGCGACAAAAATTGGCCAGTATCGAACAGAAAATCGAAGAAGCTCGTGGTAAGAAGTCGGTATTGATTAGACAAGCTGACAGTAATGACCAAAAAATCATACAGCTTCTGGCGGAGGCGAAAGCTAAAGTGAGCGATGATCGTTCTAAAGCCGTATCTGACTTATCAGCATTGAATGCTAGAGTTCGTTCAAGCCAAGCTAAATTGACGAACACTATGTTAGTGTCACCGCTACAAGGCTTGGTGCAAAGCATACCAAGCACGCAGGATGGTGGTGTTATTCAGCCGGGTGGCACGGTAGTTGAAATTGTGCCTGTCGGAGGGAACGCTGACTTCAAAGCACGTTTGTCCCCAAGAGATATTGGTTTTGTGAGTGTTGGGCAGCCCACTCGAGTCAAGATTGATGCGTTTGATTACAGCCGCTTTGGGGCTTTAAAAGGGGCGGTAGAGAGTATTTCACCGACCACAAGTCAAAGCGAACGTGGCGAGATCTATTATGAAGTTGTAGTGTCGGTTGATACGCCTTACTTCCGTGATAACCCTGAAAGCTTTTCCATACTGCCGGGTATGACGGGTGAAGTAGACATCACAACTGGCGAGAAGTCGGTGTTCCAATACTTATGGAAACCGATTTATACCAATGTTAGCGTGGCGTTTGGAGAGAGGTAAAGTCCTCCACTCTGGCTTGCATAAAAAAGGAGCACATGCCGTGCTCCTTTTTTTATCTAACCGAAGGGGTGATGTTCTAGTTATTTGGGTCTATGTCAGGCAGTCCGTCAACGTCATTATGATGGTGTAAAGAATCATCAATAGATGGGTTATCGGTATGGTGAGACAGCCCATCACTCATACCATCGTCAGTTTGCTCAGCCCCATAAGCACTCTCGGCATCACTGAAAATGATATCGATATCATGCGCTACTGGTACATTGTGTGACGGTGAATCTATAGACGGCGAGTCAGCATTAATACCCAGAGCGTCTAGGTAAGCATGGGCACCAGAACGCTGTTCGTGTTCGCCTATCGCTGTATGTTCTAGGTTTGCCGTCACCTCATCAAAATTAAGAGTAACTTCATCAGGGGTGCTGAAAGAGGCATCCGGTTCATCCGCTTGGCTCATGCCGGGTGCTGGAGGAGGTGGTGGAGCGATTGGCGATAAATCCATGCCAGTTAGTGTGGTTTGGTCAATGTGATGTCCGCTGTTTCCATGGACGGATTGCGAGTGCAAATGTAGGTGCACCGCGACTTGTGAGTTTTGATCGCCTCCTAGGGTTAAAACAAACGAGTCGGTTTCGTCTGTACCACTACCGTAAGAGCCTCCTGTATGTGTCTTAACGACGCCTGATGAAGTTTGTTGGTAATCGTAACTCAACTCTCCGGTTGCAGGATTGACATGCAAAGTACCAAATTGACCGTGTAATGCAGTGAGAGAGTGTCCGTGG
Source organism: Vibrio sp. 10N.222.49.C12 (assembly GCF_041475025.1). NCBI lineage: Bacteria > Pseudomonadati > Pseudomonadota > Gammaproteobacteria > Vibrionales > Vibrionaceae > Vibrio > Vibrio sp. 10N.222.49.C12. Next base: position 110,917 of record NZ_JBFRVF010000055.1, read on the forward strand.
TGATCTGATATTCCCCAGCCTGTCATTGGCGTAGGCGTTCCTTGGTGAATAATTGGAGGAATTCCGATTGAGGCATGCAGGTCCTGATTGCCTGCACTGCCGGTAATTTTTGCAGGGGCAACTAGGGTTGGCATTGGTGGAACATCGCTGTGTCCATCAATGCGCATTTCAACTTCTTGAGTTGTAATGCCCCCGTGTCCATCATCGACTAATAGAGAAAACTTATCGGTCAATTGTTCACCATTATTTAAAGCATTAACATGGCTATTGCTGTTATTAAGTGTGTAGACCCAAGTTTGTGTATTGCTATTATAGGTAACAGAACCATACTGTGGCTGATGTTGGCTATCAATACTGACAGAATGTTGATCGCTATGATCAACATCGCTGATAATAATTTGCCCAGAGGTCGCATTTGCAGCATCTTCATCAATGTTATGTGCACCTGCGATAGCTTCAGAAACTGTTGGTTTATCATTAGTACCATGCACATAGAGGGTAATAACCTGCTTATCACCACCAGCAGTCGTTACTTCATATTGAACCTGCTCGACTTGCCCTGCCGCTAAGTGTTGAATATTGGCATTGGGAACCGAATAAGCCCAATCACCGGCTTTTCCAATGGTCAGATGACCGCCATAGGGATCACTGAGCGCATGGGCATTACGAGTGTCGTAAAAATGATCTTCACTGGCATCAGGATCGATAACATTCAACACGCCAGTGACAAATATCGTATGTTGAGCATCACCTTGTACATGGCGATCTTCTGTAATTTGACCGCTTTTATCTCCGGTGAAGATCGCAGCATCGCCAACTGCCGAGAGTGTTGTTGATGCACCGGTGTGAGTCACACCACCGTGGGGATCTTTAACGTCATAGCTAAAGTGCACATCGCCGTTATAGTCTTTTTCTGGGGTAAAGGTAAACGTGCCATCGGTATTTAAGGCAATAGCACCGTGGTCGGCGTGTAGGTTTTCAATGGATAATTTGCCAATATCGTTGTCGTCAACATCGCTAGAATTGGCCAGTAGCTGTGCAGGAGTGAGGACTATCTGGGTATCTTCTAAGCCATTCGCTAAACGCACTTCAGCCGAGGCAATTGGCGCATCATTGGTGCCATGAACGGTCACTGTGATATCTTTTTTAGCACTGCCATCAATAGATTCAACGGTAAAGGTTTGCTGGAAGCTTTCCCCTGCGCCTAAATGTTGGACTTTATCATTGTCAATATCGTATGACCAATGGCCCTTTGCGTTGATATTGAACTGACCACCTTCGGTGGTGGTGATGGTTTGTGCGATAAAACCGGCTTGGTCGTGATCCGGGTCAATGACCTGTAACGTGCCACCACTGCTGAGCTGATTGGTGGTATTGCCAAAGGAAGTATGATCTTCGTAAACATGATTATTTAGGCTGGAGTAGGGCGTCACTGCAATTTTTGCTTGGTTATCTTCACCGGTCACTTTCACCATAATGGTGAGCTTCTGACCATCAGTGGTTTCGACTTCGTAGGGGAGCTCCATCGACTCGCCAGCATGTAGGCTACTGATTAGATCGTCCGGATGATGATTGGTACCTGTATTTAATCTGAATTGATAAGTGCCATTAGGCCAAACATCAAGGTAACCAGGTGCAAACCCTTGACCTAAATATTTACCGCTAAAAACAAACTGAGTGTTATCGCTACTATCAGGGTCAATCAGCTGAAGCTGGCCTCTATAGGATTTAAATTCGCTATCCAGCGCTTGTGTTTCAGTGAGCTGAATGACATTAGAAACCAGTGTGGCTTTATCATCTGTCCCGGCAATCGTAAGCGTGGCGGTTTGTTGCGTACTTCCACCATGGCCATCTTCTACTTGATAAGTGATAGCGATTTGTTGCGACTGACCATTGGCCAAATGATTAAATGCGGGATCAGTGGCATCAACAATTAATGTATGACCATCAGTATCTAAGGTGATACCTGCGGGGATTTTCCCTGCCTGAAGTTGACCATCGATGGCATATTCAAGGTGACTGACGCTTAAAGCGTCGCCGTCTTTGTCTGTGGCACCTACTAGCAGATTGAGGGTGTGATGATTATCGGCCCCCTCACTGACACTGTCGGTTAAAGGCGTCACATCAGGGGTGTCGTTAACCGCAGCTAAGTTGGTGGTTGCGCCGGTGTGGGTGATACCGCCGTGTCTATCGGCAATATCATAGTTAAAGTGGACTGCACCATTATAATTAGGGTCGGGATTAAAGGTAAAACTACCGTCCGAATTTGATACCACACTGCCGTGGTCTGCAGTCAAGTTTTCAACGTGTAACCACCCTCTATCATTAACATCGACATCGATAGTATTGGCGACTAATTGAGCTTGTGTAATATGTATTGAGGTATCTTCTTTCCCTGAAGGTAGCGTCACCTCACCACGTATTACTATCGGTGCATCATTATTACCGTGCACAACTACGGATACACTTTTCGAGACATGACTACCATCAGTAGACACAGCCTCAACTGTAAAGTGCTCCCAATACTCGTTACCGTCTCCTAGTTTTTTCGCTTTGTTCTGGTCAACGTCGTAATGCCATTGTCCATCTGTACTTAGGTGGAACGTACCATATTGACCTCTAATGCCAGTTATTGGTGTTTGTGTCCAACTCACCGTATCGTGAAGGTCAACATCGTGGGCTATTACGCTGCCGGAAACTGAAGCCCCTGTTTGGGCATTTTCTACGACATGACCAAGTTCCGACTTAGAATCGATTACGACCCCATCCTCGGTACCATTCACTTTTACTGTGATCGGAAATTCAGTGCCGTCAGTGGCTATTAGCTTTATCGATTCCGTGAATGATTCACCTTGTTTTAACTCTTGAACGTGAGCATTACTATTATCACCAATATAGCTCCAACAATGTTCTCCTGTGTGGGGGCCAGTTGTGATCGTGTAAAACTGAAATTTCCCATAGGGTGTCGTCACATCTAAGTTACTGCCTAGATCCCATGTGTATTGCTTACCTGCAAACTCGACAGTCACTTGTTGGTTAGAGCTATCTACATCGGTTATTTGCAAAGCTTGCCAATCAACTGCATCCATTATGTTTACGTTCGTACTCATATGCGTTGCAACATCTTCAGTTGCTACGCCATGATCAACGCCACTTATAATTGTTTTGTCATCGACGGCTACAAGCGAGGTGGTTGCGCCGGTGTGTGTTACACCACCGTGAGCATCTTTAACATCATAGCTAAAATGCACCGCTCCGTTGTAGTCTTTTTCTGGGGTAAAGGTGAATGTGCCATCGCCATTAATTAAGATCGAACCGTGGTCAGCCTGTAGGTTTTCAATGGATAATTTGCCAATATCGTTGTCGTCAACATCGCTAGAATTGGCCAGTAGCTGTGCAGGGGTGAGGACTCTCTGGGTATCTTCTAAGCCATTCGCTAAACGTACTTCAGCTGATGCAACTGGCGCATCATTGGTGCCATGAACGGTCACTGTAATATCTTTTTTAGCACTGCCATCGATAGATTCAACGGTAAAGGTTTGCTGGAAGCTTTCCCCTGCGCCTAAATGTTGGACTTTATCATTGTCAATATCGTATGACCATTGGCCCTGTGCGTTGATATTGAACTGACCACCTTCGGCGGTGGTGATGGTTTGTGCAATAAAACCGGCTTGGTCGTGATCCGGGTCAATGACCTGTAACGTGCCACCACTGCTGAGTTGACTGGTGGTATTGCCAAAGGAAGTGTGATCTTCGTAAACATGATTATTGAGGCTGGAGTAGGGCGTCACTGCAATTTTTGCTTGGTTATCTTCACCGGTCACTTTCACCATAATGGTGAGCTTCTGACCATCAGAGGTTTCGACTTCGTAGGGGAACTCCTTCGACTCGCCAGCATGTAGGCTACCAATGAGTTCATCTGCATGACGATTGGTACCAGCATCTAATTTGAATTGATAAGAGCCATTAGGCCAAACATCAAGGTAACCAGGTGCAAAACCTTGACCTAAATACTTCCCGCTAAATACAAACTGAGTATTATCACCACTATCAGGGTCAATCAGCTGAAGCTGGCCTCTATAGGATTTAAATTCACTATCCAGCGCTTGTGTTTCAGTGAGCTGAATGACATTAGAAACCAGTGTGGCTTTATCATCTGTCCCGGCAATCGTAAGCGTGGCGGTTTGTTGCGTACTTCCACCATGGCCATCTTCTACTTGATAGGTGATAGCGATTTGTTGCGACTGACCATTGGCCAAATGGTTAAATGCGGGATCAGTGGCATCAACAATTAATGTATGACCATCAGTATCTAAGGTGATACCTGCGGGGATTTTCCCTGCCTGAAGTTGACCATCGATGGCATATTCAAGGTGACTGACGCTTAAAGCGTCGCCGTCTTTGTCCGTAGCACCTACTAGCAGATTGAGGGTGTGATGATTATCGGCCCCCTCACTGACACTGTCGGTTAAAGGTGTCACATCAGGGTTGTCGTTAACCGCCGCTAAGTTGGTGGTTGCGCCGGTGTGTGTTACACCACCGTGTGCATCTTTAACGTCATAGCGGAAGTGTACATCGCCGTTATAGTCTTTTTCTGGGGTAAAGGTAAACGTGCCATCGGCATTGTTTAGAATAGAACCATGGTCAGCATGCAGGTTTTCAATGGTTAGTTTACCGGCGTCATTGGCATCCACATCGACGGTATTCGCTAATAGTTGCGCGGTGGTTAAGGTTTGGCGTGTATCTTCACTGCCATTTGCAAGCACCACTTCAGATGAACAGTAAGGTCTGTCGTTACTGCCGTGAATGGTGATGACAATATCGTGTGTTGTACCATCTTTTGAATGGACTGTAATCGTATCGGTTAAGCTTTGCCCTTCACCAAGTTGGTCAATTGCAGTGCCACGCGTTGTGGGTCTAGCACCTATACCTGATAGATGCCCAGCATCGGCATGGTAATGCCAGGTGCCATCGGTGAGTAAGATTAGATCGCCATAGGTGCCGTGATAGTCGTAACCATTGCTACCTTGGCGTTCAAATCCTGACTCGCCTACATCGGGGTCTGTGATGGTCAGCTTGCCATCAGCATAGAGTGTTGTATTGCCAAGTGTGGCGATGCCTGAGTGAGCATAGTCGGGTGACATGTCGACACCCGCGCTGTTTTCGGTTATTGAACCAGTATCAACGCCAGCGATTTGGGCTTTATCGCCAACAGCCGAGAGCGTCGTTGATGCGCCAGTGTGTGTTGTACCACCATGCGCGTCTTTCACATCGTAGGTGAAGTGGACGCTGCCGTTGTAATTGTGGCTTGGAGTGAAGGTGAAGGTTCCATCGTGATTGTCTTGAATCGAGCCATGGTCAGCATGCAAATTAGCGATAGTGAGCTTACCTGCATCGTTGGCGTCTACGTCAACAGTATTAGCGATTAGCTCGGTTGCTGTGATGGTTTGAGCAAGATCTTCTTTACCGCTGTTCAGTTGCACTTCACCAGAACAATACGGACGGTCGTTATCGCCATGAACGGTGACAACAATATCGTGAGTGGTGCCATCAGCCGATTTGACGGTGACAGTATCCGTTATCGATTCACCTTGGCCGAGGTGATCAATCTTTCTACCTGTTGCGTCTTGGCCTATGGAAGCGTAGTAGCTCCAATCTCCGTTACTCTGAAGTATGACACGACCATGAGTGCCGTAATAAACGCCGGTTTGGGCATGGCTTTCACCGGAGTCTGGATCAACAATGTTCAGGTGACCATCAGTGTGTATTTCGTCGTTCCATAATTTGCCGATGTTTCCATGCATATGATCTGGTGAGCGATCATCGACGTAGCCACCAGACATTGTACCATCTGGTGCTGTATAGGTATGCCCTTCATGAACATCTCCAGTATAGACACCGCCGATAACGGCAGAATTATTAACCCCTGTAATCGTTATTGAGAGGTTTTGAGTGCTGCTCGCATTATGCTCGTCTGTGACTGTTACTGGAACAGTCAATGTCTTCGTGACACCTGATGCTAACGATTGATAGCTAGAGTGAGCAGGATCGAAGCTATAACTGCCGTCCGGATTAACCACCAAGCCATCAATCTGCGGTGCGCTGTAAGTCAAGGCCGCACCGGTATCAATATCTTGGCCAACCATTTGTCCATTTAGAACGCTTCCACCTTCAGTCACTGAGTGGGACTGAGCATTGATGGTTGGGGCATCGTTGGTACCATGAACCGTTAGCTCTATCGTGTGTGTTGTACCATCTGCTGAGCGTATAATGGCTGAATCGTGTTTAACTTCGCCTTGCGCTAAGTTCTGTATATTGCGGTTGTCGAGGGTATAGGTGTAGTGACCGTCGCGCATGAGCAGTATGTGCCCACCCAGTTTGGTGTCGTAGCCAATACCTTGATAGGTTTGTGAGCCTATATTCGGATCAAACTGTGCCTCTCCCTTATCAGGGTCTTGGATGTTTAATCTGCCGTCGTAATGCAGTTGGTAGTGGGTATCTATATAGCCGCGATCTTCAGTTACTCCCCGTAAGTCTGCATTGGCTTGTGCGTCGGTAATAATCGCGTTATCTGGAGTTGCGATAAGATCAAACTTAGCTAGAGTGCTGACGCTGCCCCCATGGCCGTCAACTACATCATAGGTGAGTCGAATCTCACCATTGAAATCTTTATCTGGCGTGAAGGTATAAGTGCCATCTTTATTATCAGTCAGGCTACCGTGTGTCGCTTGCAAATTTGTCACGTGCAATACATCGCTACTATCCACATCGCTTGCATGTGTTAGCAAGTCAGAAGCCTTGATGGTTACGGGTTGATCCTCTTTACCCGCAGGAAGCTGAGTCCACGCACTGACAATTGGTTTGTCGTTGCTGCCTTGCACATCGATAACGACTTTATGAGGGACTGTCGCTCCTGTTGAATCGGTAGCGGTGATCCAGAATGATTCAGACTGATGTTCACCAGCCGCGAGTTTATCCGCGGCACCGCCGGTTGAATTGTCTAGCTGATAGTGCCAATGACCATGCTGATCAATCGACAGCGTTCCCCATTGACCTTGGGGTTGATTGATTGCCCACGTAACGGTGTCGGACTTATCTATATCAGTCGCGATTAAGCTCCCTGTCGCATCGGGGTTTCCTGCCGTGTTCAAGCCCTGTTCGATCACCGCGCCACTTGAGGTACCTGAGATAGTAGGGCGGTCATTGGTGCCATTAATCGTCACTTTGATGGTCGAGGGTGTGCCATCAACCGACGATACCGTGAAGGTCTCTTCGACTTTATCGCCGACATTCAATTGATTAAACGCGCTGTTGGCGGTGAAGAACCAATGACCATTGGCATCAATAGTCAGGTCACCGTTGGTGCCTGAAATAGAATCCGGTGTGAATGCATTATCTGGATTATCCACGTCAGTACTGGTCAACGTTCCTGATGTCGTTACCGCTTTGT
>NZ_JBFRVF010000055.1:118997-119200 GCF_041475025.1 Vibrio sp. 10N.222.49.C12
CCTGAAATAGAATCCGGTGTGAAGGCATTATCTGGATTATCCACGTCAGTACTGGTTAGCGTACCTGAGGTAGTTACCGCTTTGTCGGTTTCATCGATGGCAACGGTCGCACTGCTGACAGTAGCGGCGTCGTTAGTGCCGTTAATCGTCACTTTGATGGTGGACGGTGTGCCATCTACAGACGACACCGTGAAGGTTTCTTC
>NZ_JBFRVF010000056.1:0-620 GCF_041475025.1 Vibrio sp. 10N.222.49.C12
CCATCAACAGACGACACCGTGAAGGTCTCTTCGACTTTATCGCCGACGTTTAATTGATTAAACGCGCTGTTGGCGGTGAAGACCCAATGTCCACTGGCATCAATAGTTAGGTCGCCATTAGCTCCAACAATGGAGTCTGGCGTAAATGTGTTATCAGGATTATCAACATCGGTACTGGTTAACGTGCCTGATGTCGTTACCGCTTTATCAGTCTCATCCACACTGACTGTTGCGGTACTGACTGTCGCTGCATCGTTAGTGCCATTAATCGTCACCTTGATGGTCGACGGTGTGCCATCAATAGACGATAAAGTGAAGGTCTCTTCGACCTTATCGCCGACGTTTAATTGGTTAAACGCGCTGTTGGCAATGAACACCCAGTGGCCAGTAGCATCAATAGTGAGGTCACCGTTGGTGCCTGAAATAGAATCCGGCGCAAACGTATTATCTGGATTATCAACATCGGTACTGGTCAATTTTCCTGATGTCGTTACCGCTTTGTCAGTTTCATCAATGGCAACGGTCGCACTGCTGACAGTAGCTGCGTCATTAGTGCCATTAATCGTCACTTTGATGGTCGAGGGTGTGCCATCAACAGACGACACCGTGAAGGTTTCTTC